>NZ_JBBHKR010000042.1:0-210880 GCF_037389425.1 Stygiolobus sp. CP850M | reverse complement strand
ACACAGTTCGGAAAACCTAAGGTAAAAGCTTGTACTATGTGCGGTGGATATTGTCCGATGATGTGGGCGATGGAACAAGTTAAAAAGGTTAAAGAGTGAGAAAATATTCAAAAACCATTTTGGCTTTTACTCTTTTATTGCTTCTTTTGTAGCTCTTTGTCCTAATTGTATATTCCTAGACGTTAAAGATAGGGCACTCATCATTATAGCTATGCCCATTGCTATTAAATAATTTAGAGAGAAGCTGAAATCAGAGGGAATCATCACCGGTATGTAACTTATTTGACCATTTATCACGATTGGATAAACTATACTTGTTTCATAAGTCCCCATTATAGCTCCAGCTACAGCAGGTCCCACAGCCCCGCCCAAAAGCCTGAACACCGTGTTTAAAGAGGTCGCTATACCCAAGTATTGTCTCTCCACTGAGAAGACAAGAATGTTAATCAGGGACACGTTCAGGAGGGCAGCAGCCAAGTTGGAGATTGAAGCAAATAGTATTATAGTCTCCAATCCACTCTTCCCTATAATTAACGAAAGGATTAAGTAAGAAGGAATGAGCAAGAAAGAACCAAATATCAAGACCGGCCTCGGGCCTTTCTTAGATATAAACCGACCAGCAGATACACTACCTACCATCTGAATTAAAGCTAAAGGAAGTAGCCATAATCCAGTAGATAGAATATCTAAGTCAAAACCCACAGGCCTGGGTTCTTCTAGTAAATATGTGAGTGTTTGATAAGCCATAAATAAGGCAAAACCAGCTACTATAGCAGCTATATTGGCGACTAAAACGTTTCTCCTCTTCATTAGACTTAATGGCATTAGCGGAGATAATGAAACCTTTTCTTCATAAAAGAATACCGTGAATAGAACTAGAGATGTAATGACTGAACCTAGTGTTTCTAATGAAGTCCATCCGTAATTCGGAGCTTCGGTTAGTCCAAATATCAACGTTCCCAAAGCTGATCCTAACAGAATTACTCCTAAATAGTCTATCCTAGCTTCTAGCCTCACTTTAGATTCCCTGATGAAGAAATGAATTAAGAGAGCTAATGTTATTACTACTGGGATAACCGTATGATATGTATACTGCCAACCAAAGTTCTGCGCTATGTAACCTCCTAACGGTAAGGCTATGGCACTTCCTATGCCGAACATAGCGCTTACCAAGCCTTGTGCTTTAGGAACGAGATTAGGAGGGAATTCCTCTCTGATGAGGCTGAATGCCAAGGGGAACATGGCTAAACCTAAACCTTGAATTGCTCTGAAAATTAAGAGAGCCGTAAAATTAGGCGAAAAACCCGTTAGCGTCACTCCAAGTGCGTAAATCCATATTACTATCTCTAATACCCTCTTCTTACCAAATATGTCACCCAGTTTACCCGCTATAGGATTCATCACCGTACCAGTTAACAGATATATAGACAATACCCAACTAACGGTAGCAGAGGAAACCCCAAACTCACTTGCAATTGAAGGCAATGCTGGAATTAACATCCCCTCAGTATACATAACGGCTACAGCTAGCGGTGCCAGAGTTACTAAAGCCCTATAAGCATATTTAAGGTCGTAGGTTGACATACTTAGATATATCTAAATCTACGAGTTATAAAGTTATGTAGGAATTATTCTAACACTGTGCCTTCTAATTAAGATGAAGTTCTCCTACACTCCTCTATGGCACTGTATAACTCACTTATTTCAACGCCCAAGATAACTGCCTTACAGCTTTTCTCTCCTCTCGATAAACATTTCTCCAGTTTTTCTAACTCCTCCTCTGAAGTGAAGAAATCCCCAGTTATCTCCACCTTATCACCGTAAACTCTCACAATTACAGTTTTGCCTTGCCTAGACCTAAAGGAGACCTCACACATCTTCTCACCTAACATAAGTCCAGTTGGGATTAGTATACTTCCACGTCAGCTGATTTGATATTTCATATTCGATCTCAGTTAGTTCCCCTTCCTCTAGTTTAAAAACCTCAGAGAATCCTTTAATCAAGGCATTCAGAGCTTTTTCCCTACTTATCTTTTCGCCTAAAATAGCAGATATAGTAGTTACTCTTGTTTTAGGCTTTCCCCTATCAACTTCTTTCACTTTAGGGACTTTTATTACATCCATTAACTCGAGGTTAGTATCAAACATGAAAGTCCCGTGAACAACTACAGCACTCTTCTTCAGGGCGCCAGCCATACCTACAACCTTTTTTCCCTCTATCACCACGTCGTTTATCGGCGTAAACTCTCCTTTCAAACCGAACTCTTTAATAGCTGAGATGAGACCGTCAGCAACTATTTTATAAGCTTTCATCATATCGTTCATTTTGAGTACGACCGTCCACGTTATCTCCCCCTTTTCGTCATGTAGTGCAGGACCTCCTCCGGTGAACCGCCTCACCAAAGGTATCGAATATCTTCTGAGAAGATCTTCGTTAACCCAATCTCTAACCGCTAAAAACCTCCCTATGGATAATGTTGTGGGAGAAAAATTCCAAAGCCTAAGGGTCTCAGGAATAATATTCCTATCTAGAAGTATTAACATCGTCTCGTCCAAAGCCATTTGTCTGTCTCCAGAATTTCCACCCTCTATGACCAATCTCATACAAGTTATTTTAGGTGTAAGCAGTATAATTAATCTATGATAACGATAGTAGGTTCAGGACCAGCTGGATTCTACGCAGCTCTAACAGCTGCTTCTTTAGGGGAGAAAGTAACAGTGGTTGAAGAGAGGGACAAGTTGGGTGGGACTTGTGTATTGTTCGGCTGTATTCCGTCTAAAGCGATGCTCCACCCTATGGCTCTAGCTTATTCTCTAGGTAGAATAGGAAAAACTTTGAACTTCAGCTACTTAGAACTCACTAAACTTGCTAAGGACGCAATAAACCGAATCTCAAAAGGCATAGAATACGCATTAGAAAGCCACGATATTGACGTTATGCATGGAAAGGCGTCGTTAAAAGGGGGGAAAATTGAGGTTAACGGACAAACTCTTAACTCAGAAAAGGTAATAATAGCTACCGGGACTAAAAAGCCCTCTGGAGCGTTAGCTTCAGACGACCTTCCATATCTAGATAAAGATTTCAACAGAGTTGTAATAGTCGGGGGAGGAGTAGGAGGAGTAGAATACGGATGGCTCCTTAGAATGATAGGAAAGGAAGTCCACATAGTAGAAAGAGAGGATTTACTTCTCCCTAAACATGACCCAGACTTAAGGAAAAGTATAACTAGTTACTTCTCGAAACTGGGGTTTAAACTCCACATGGGAGTAGAGGCTAAAATTGAGGGAAACGAGGTGATCACATCTAAGGGGGAAAAGATAGAAGGAGACTTCGTTCTTCTGAGTTTCGGCAGAAAACCCAATTTAGAGGGATTTGAAGAATTGAGGAGCGATAAATGGCTTTTGGTAAACGAATATATGGAGACCTCTCTCAAAAACGTTTATGCTGCGGGAGACGTCACCGGATCATTTACCGCACATGAAGCGATTCACAAGGGGGTAACCGCTGCACTGAACTCAGTAGGCAAAAGGAAAGCATATGACGGATCAGTTGTACCTAAAGTAATATACACAATGCCTCAAATAGCATATATCGGCAAAACAACTGGAAATTGTAAGAAAATTGACATGGTCACATTACCTAGGGCTATAGCTGAGAAAGAAACAGAGGGGTTCTTGAAGATTTGTGAGGAAGAAGGAAAGATAGTCGGTGCCGTAGTGTTTTCTGAGAGAGCCGAAGAAATCATAACAATTATAGGGATTGCGATGAAATTCGGAATAAGTATAAGTTCTCTCCTAGACTTTCAGTTTCCTCATCCCTCATATCTAGAGTCAATATGGGAATTGGTGAGAACTTTTGACGGAATTATGTGATAAAAAGGTCAGTGAAATTGGTCTAGGTACATGGAAGATGGGAGGGGGCTTCTGGACGGCCGATTACTCAAACGACGATAAATACATTGAAGCTATTTCCTACGCTATATCAAAGGGAATTAATGTCATCGATACTGCAGAGATGTACGGAGGGGGACATACCGAGGAACTAGTAGGGAAGGCAGTTTTACGCTTTCAAAGGGACGACGTTTTCATAATAACTAAAGTCTGGAACAACCACTTGAAGTACGACGACGTAATCAAGTCCGCTACTAATAGCCTCAAACGTCTGAACACTAAATACATTGATCTATACCTCATCCATTGGCCTAACCCTTCAGTTAAGCTCTCAGAAACACTCGCCGCAATGGAAGAGTTAGTTGATAAGGGAATAGTTAGGTGTATAGGAGTAAGTAATTTCGACCTAAACTTACTAAAGGAGGCTATAACGTTAACTAGGAAATACGAGATAGTTGCCGACGAAATAGAATATAGCATATACGACCTCTCCCCAGAAAGAGACATAATACCATTCGCTAAAAAGAACGGGATCAAGATAATAGCTTATTCTCCACTGGGTCAAGGGCGAATAGCAACTGAGACCATATTGTCTGACATAGCACAGAAATACGGAAAAACCGTGGCTCAAATAGCGTTAGCATATTTGAAGAAAAACGCCATCCCGATACCTAAATCGGCAAACAAAAAACATATTGACGAAATAGCCGAAGTCCTAAGATTCGACCTAAGTGATGAAGATGCAAAGGAGGTCAGGAGGAGGATGTTTGCATGAAAGTACTGGTCTCGGCTGGGACTTATTACTTCATAAAGAAGGGCATTAAACTAAGCAATACTGCATACTTACTTCAGAGCGGTGGGTGTAATGCCTCATGTAAATTCTGCACTCAGTCAATGTTAAGCAATGCTGACAAGACTTACCTTTCTAGGGTAAAGTGGTATCCAATGGAACTAGAAGAGATTAAAGACTTGCTAAATAGCTTTGCTAGAGTTTGTTTACAAACGGTGATTAAGGAAAAGTTCGAAGACGAGGTTATCGAGATTATGTCAAAAATAGACTCTAAACGCAAGTCTGTTACAATAACCCCCGTAGATAAACAGTACCTAATTAAATTAAAAGAAATAGGGATTGATTATCTGGGTGTCGGCTTAGACACAGTTAAATCCATGTGGAGAGAAGTTAGGAAACCTTATTCTTACGAGCGGTACATGGATTTTATAAAGGATGCTGTCGACGTATTCGGTCGCAGACATGTTTACGTCCATCTCATAGTAGGTCTGGGAGAGAGTGAGGAAGAGATGGTTAACACTATGAAAGAGCTTTACGCTCTTGGGGCTGAAGTAGCCCTTTTCGCCTTTACCCCAGTAAAGGGGACGCCATATGAAAAAAAGGAGAGACCTTCGCTGGAGTACTACCGAAGGATACAAGCCTTGAGGTATAAACTATCCACCGGTAAAGATGGTGAGGAAGCATTCCTTACTTCCGGTTGTCCTTCTTGTGATAGACCTTATTATAATGAAAGTCCTTTGGATAAAGAATTATATAATATACCGTTGAGGGATTACAAGTGGTTCTCGGCTTCATCACATTGAAGAAGTTCAACGTCCTTAGCATAACTGGGGGGAGTTGCTCTCTCAATTGTTTTTACTGCACTTCTAAGTACATAAGCTCCATGGAAGGGGCCATGACTCCAGAAACCATGTACAAATACGTTAAGAAGAGATACGAGATGGGGGTTAAAGGCTTTCTAATAAGTGGGGGTTTTAATAAAAAAGGAGAGCTACAAATAAGACCTTATTTACCAGTTCTGAAAATGTTAAAGAAGGAGAACCCAGATATAATATTTAACATCCACCCTGGACTCCTTGACAAGAGCACAATAGAAGAGTTAAGAGATGCCGTTGATATAGTTGACTACGAGTTCGCCTATTCTCCCAAAGCCTTCCAGTCCAAAGGACTCTCTGGGAGAAGCAGAGAAGATTATCTAAAAGTCTTAGAGATGCTGATAGATTACGGACCTAGGTACATCGTACCTCACATAATGCTTGGACTACCTAACGATGACGTAGCTGAAAGTATAAAGATAGCTTCCTCCTTTAAGCCTTATCTACTTAACTTCCTAGTGTTTATACCCACGAAGGGTACACCTTCTCAGGTATTTAGAGTCCCTGAGGTAGAAGAAACGGTAAAGATGATAGAGTTGGGAAATAGATTAATGCAAGGCAGAGTGAGTTTGGGTTGTATGAGACCTCATGCTATAAAGGATAAATTGGACAAGGTTTCGGTAGAAAAAGGTTTAGTTCAAAGGATAGCCAACCCATCACCGAGGGTTGTGAAAGAATTTAATCTTCCTATGCATGACGCATGTTGTAGCCTTCCAGAAGAGTACTTAGAATATTTTAAGGTTTAGGAATTCAACGCTTTTTGGCTCCTTTAGGATTAGCACCTTTAGACCCTGCCCTAGGTAAATTAGCGATTCCTTCTTTCTTTTCTTCTTTCCTTAGCTCTCGCTAAGAACTGATGATGTTCAAAATTAAATCCTTGTTCTAACATTATACTCGAACTAGCGTACGACAAATAGGGTGCTATTTTTCCTTTCACTGGAATGTGTAAGAACATTCCTCCCAGATTGAGAGCCAACGTAGGATTACTACCCTTAGGTTGAAATGTTAAACTCATGTCTTTATCTATTTGATGTCTGTATATGTGAGGCATTTCAATGATCATAATCTCGAAAGAAGATATAAACTTTACCCAATTCACGTTGGAATTAACTTTCTCTCTCTATCAAGTTCAGACAAGAACTTAGCGTTCTCTACAAGCTCAGGTTTATCAAACTGTAAATTTGGTACAATTTCTCTAAATATAGAACAGTCAAAGATAGTCCCAGAGTACTTTAATAACTGTCTTACATCCGAGGGAAGAGCAGCCTTAGCAATAAACGTGGGGATTTTAATCTTCAAAACCTTCCTATTTAATGCTTCAGCATAAATTTCGAATAACCTCATGATCTTTATTGGTTCGCATTCAGTTACATAAAAGTAATTCTTGGAAGGACTTTTACCTTCAATTATAGCTGCAATTCCTTGAGCTATATATCTAGCACTTATCGGCATAAAAGATATGTTAATATCAGGAAGAAGCCCTCTTTTAACTAACTTATATATAGTCACAAATTGAACGTGGGCCGCAAACCGACCGTAAACCAGCGTGGGTCTAAATATAAACACCTTATCGCTTAGGATCTTATATACTGAAAGTTCTCCCTCCAACTTCGTTTTCTCGAAGGCGGACTGAGGTTTCAGACCATCTCCTAACTTTTCTTCAACTTTCACAAACCCCGTAATACCGTAAGTAGATGCACTAGTGTGGATCATTAACTTTCCAAATTGCCTAACTACTTCTGCTATTCTCGTAGGGACTTCATAATTAGATCGCCTCAAATCCTCAGGTTTACCGCTGATTTCTCCTATGAAGTTAACTACGAGATCGTGCTCTTTAACAGCGTTATTCAACTTGTCCATGTCTTTCAATACGTCTAACTGAATTACTTCAACGCTTTTTTCCCTTAACGTCTTAACATATACTTCTTTCACGGGATTCAAATTCCTATAAGTTACTGTCACCTTGTAGTTATGAGAAAGGTAATAAGCTACGTTAGTAGCCAAAAAACCTAAACCCGTTATCAGAATACTCTTCATAGAAGTAAAAATGGATGTGAGAATAAATTAATTTGTTCTTAACGTTCTAACTCCTTAGGTAAAATACTACTGAAAAGTTCAGCACATCTCTTAAAATCATTTGTGATCTTTTCCATTAATCTCTCTGTGGGAACTGCTTTGTAAATGTATCTAGGTCTACCTCCTTTAGAGGAAGAGTCTTTCATCCTCTCGACAAAACCTAAAGATACTAACTTGTTTACGCTCCTATTTATGGAAGCCTTAGATAGTTTCAGCTGTTCAGCTAACATATCTTCGTTTTTCCCGTCGCTATTTAGTAGTGCTTTAAGGACTTGAAAATCAGTATCCGAGAGGTCATAACAGAAACTCAAGGCTTCTACTAGACCGACTTCTTTTCCCGAAGGTAATCTGACCCTACTTATTTCCAATTCCATAGTTAATCACATTATATAATTAAAATACACATATTTAAATCTTTGTATTTTAAGTTAATAGCTGTTAGAGTGATAATTACCTTTTGATTATATTTCTCAAAATTAATATGATAATTACGGCTATTCCTGCTAAAGCTAATACAAATACGGAAGAGTCTGAACTTCTGTGGGGTCTCCCCCATGGAGTATGGTACGTAGTCTCAGTCAAAAGCAAGGTGGTACTTCCATTTATCAGTTTTACCACTACCTTACTATTTCCGTAGGTTATTGTATAATACCCTGCCGGGAGTATAATCGTAGTATATGATGATGTAATATTAGTGTGTATTGTTAGTCGATAATTACCTAATGGAGTATAAAATAATGTGATTGTAAGGTTTAAGGGGACTACCGAGGGCTCTAGGTTAAGGCGCTGATATACGGGACTAAATAATACAGTATAGTTACCATAAGATTCGACATAGTAAGGTAGTACTGAATAAAACAACATCTTAGAAAGGTTAAAAACTTCCACCGAGGACTTATCAGTATAATATAATATACCGCTGTCATTGATTAGCCAAATGGATTCAGGGGGTAAACCCACTTCTCTAACCCTCACAAATGTCATATTATTCGGCACTAATATACAGAGATTATTGCCCATTACGATCCCGTCGTAATAATAAATAGGAGTAAAATTATACTGAGGACTTAACTTTTCTAAGTTAAGGCTGTAGACCGTATTGTTGATGATCACGTATTGATTATCAAGAAAATTATAATATTTACCTATATAGATTAGATGCTTATTATCCAATAAGTATCCATTGGAGAAGAAAACATATAGGGAACCGTTATAGGAGTAAATTTTAGTTATACTGGACGAGAAGTTAAGTCTGTAAATTACGGTACCATCTTCATACAAAGTATAGTTCCACTCGTAGAAATAGTTGCCTTGATAGAAATAAACAGAGGTCACGTTAGAGTAACCCAAGTTATATATAGAGGGATATATCACGTGACCTAGTCGATCCAAGATTACATTATTAACCACTGTGGCGTTCTCGAACACCATCAGATCGTTAATGGAAAAGTTCAATGAATTTATCACTGCGTTCGATAAACTCGATATTATGACCTCCGAGTTATTATATTGAACTAAATAATTATTTATTATTTCAGCGGCCATATTAGGAAAATAAGGCGATACATATATTACCTTCTTTACGGTCAGAGGAAAAGACATTGGAGGAGTATAAGTAATATTAGTCGAGTTAAGGACGAATACTGCTGAATAAAAAGAGGGTAATATTAGACCGTAATACCCAGACTGGTTAAGAAATATTAATACGGTGTGCTGGAAGCTCTCAGGATATTGTTTTACCCCCCAAGGATACACTATCTGCTGAGAAAGCCCAATTATTCTCGTAAAGTTTATTTGTGTGATATATAAGATTTCTCTGGAAGGATTTTCTAGCATGACGCTCCCATTTGAATATACTACTAGTATATTAATCCCGCATTGTTGAACAAAACTTATCATTCTTCCTTGAGAACCTAATGAAACGTTAGCCAAAGTCAATAGGGATACCAAAATGACTATAATACCGATAATCGAAATCTTCATATTTCAACAAATAGATTAGAAGTTGTGGAGTTTAAAGGTATCCTCATTGAAGAGGAAGACTTGTTAAGAACAGGGAAGTTTAGTGATGAAATAAGAAAAAAACTTGAAAGGGAAGGATTTAAGATAGTGAAGAAAAAGGGAAACGAAAACATCATCACTACCTTTGAGGAGGATAAAATCAGCCTAGTGTGCGACAGAGAAGAAATAATCTTCAGACTCCTACTCCTCTCATCCACTATAGCTAGAATCATAATAACGGAAAAGATAACGACAGTAGTTATGTTCACTGGAAGAAAAAGCATAACACATTCATTTAGGATAAACAGAGCGACCGCATTAGAGGGCTTAAGGAAGACATATATAACTTCTAAATCCTCTCAGGAATTTCTGCAGAAATATTTCAAATATCTTCATGAGAATAACGACGACGCAGTTTTAGGATGGTTAAGAGAATTCATGAAAAATAAGAGCTAAGTGAATAAGAGGAAAAGGAAAAAGAAGTTAACACTTTAAATAAATCTCTTCAAAACTTGCATCGGATTTGTCACATTAGCCGTCAGTAACGCTTCGTCAGGTGAATGACCAAATGCGAACGCTAATAACTGGCTGAAGTACGCTATAGGCATTCTCAGATCTTCACCGTATCTTGCGGCAATCTTGTTCATATTATTCTCTAGAGCAACAGCGCCTAATGGACAGTCCACCACTAGGAGTTCGGCACCGTTCCTTCTAGCTTCCTTCAATATTCTCGCTTCTAAGTTCAGAGCTACATCTGGATCAGCATATACATGTGGACCTCCACAGCACATTGTCTTTGCTTCAAACGGCACTACCTCAGCTCCAGTAGCCTTTAATAACTCGTCCATGAAGAACGGTCTTTCAGGATCATCCTTGATCTTCATATATCCAGTTAAGATGAACTGCTTCGGTCTTGCATATAGACAGCCATAATATGGGGCTACCTTTAGACCGTTGAGTGGTCTCTTTACAAGACTCTTTACACCTTCAGGACCGACAGTATTGTAAATAAACTCTACGGCATGTATCATTAACAATTGTAGATCATAAGGCTTCTCACCCATTTTCTCTAAGTACATGTTCACTTTTTCTCTTAACTTTGGATACTTAGTCATGTAATAATGGGTTCTCGATAGTGAATAATGACAGCCTGGACATGCAGACATTACAGCATCTGCTCCCATCTGTCTTGCTAAAGACAAGTTCCTAGCTGGAAGCAGTAATCCTGCCATAGTATTTACGTTCTTGACCTCTAGTGCACCACAGCAGTTGTAATCCTCTATTTTCTCGTACTGAAGCCCAAGATCCTTAGCTACCAGCGCTAAAGATACTTCGTAGGACTTACCCATTCCGTCTAATGAACAGCCTGGGTAGAACGCTACTTTACCGTAAGGATTATTTAGTCTCATGGTCATTCTGCCCTCACCTCCTCCTTCATTGCTTCCTCTAATACTTTCTTTATCCTATCCCAATTCTTAACTTTACTTGGTTTCATTAACTCCTTAAACAGACCAGACCTCAACATAGCTCCACTCATCATTATAAGATCTTTTATTCCTAATGATACGAATCCGGCCTTAGCTGATGCTGCTCCGAGAGATAGTTCCGATATTCTTCCTCCGTTATTCATAACTGTCTCAAGGAATAACTCGTCGAATATTGCACCAGGGTCCTTCTTAACTAGCCCGTGCTTTAGCAAATAATTATGGATTGCATGAACTACTTCCTCAACTAGCACACCCTTAGGACATCTGTGGGTACACTTCTGGCAGGACACACATCTCCATATACTGTTCTGTAGTTCTATCAATGTTTGTTTATCACCTTTTCTAGCGAGGTCTATGAACTTTCGCGGACCGTAGTTAGGATCGTATTCTCTCATAGTACAACCTGAAGTACAAGTACCACATTGCCAACAGGCGCTGATTGTATATCCTTCTAGAGTGTTAGCGATCTCGTCCCATACACTAGGGTCGTACCCCGTTTGTGTTCTCTCGACTAAAAATGCGTTCCATGTGCCATCTATTTCTACTCCGTCTACTATTACTTTATCTTTTTGAATTACACCTTTTATTATAGATTTTTCCAACTCAGGAATGGGCATATTTCACCACCTTTAAGAAGGGTTTTAACCCTAAAACTAAGGCGGTTGTGGAAAGATGTGTGGGGAGCAACCCCGCCGCCTTTTTGTCTATTGCAAGGTGTGTAGTGTAGTCTAAATACCTTACGTACGAATAAACCAAAAAAAGTGTAGTGGGATAATAATTCGAGGTATCTAAGCCAAAAATTGATAAAATACTTTTCAATTCATTCACAGCAGATATAAAATCATCCCTGTTCTCTAAGGTCACGTTATCCTTAAGGACATAAGTTATCGAACCCGAATTCTTCTCTTCATTCCAAATCCATCTATTCCATAAGGGAAAATCTGTAGGCTGAAGATAATGTAAAAGTTCTCTGGCCATATCTCTCAAATCTTTTAGTTCCATCCCCTTTACGGAGTTTATGAACATGTTAACTCTATCATCGTAAGGTAGAGAAGTATCCTTCATCTTGGAGTACAAGGTGGAAAATTCAGACAAGGGAGTGCTTTCAGCCACTTGAGAATAAAACTTCTTGTGGTGGAAAAACACCTCAAATAGTTTTTTACGATCTTCCTCAGTCCTAATTTCTAAGTTCATGAGGAAATCAGATTTCATTCTCATAGAATCCAAAATTACGGAGAAAGATTTCTTAGGATCACTATAAGTATTATTTACATCCTTATCTAACATTGCATTAAAAATATCTCTTACATAATCAGGATTTAAAAAAATAGTGTTAATGATGAGCCACCTCTACCTGTACGGGCTCATCCCATATACCTTTAGTTATATATTCATAAGCTTTCATTGCTGCTGCATAACCTTCTGTTATTGAGTCAGATATCGTCTTAGGACCAGTTATCGCACCAGCTAAGAATATACCCTTCTTAGTAGACTGAATTGGTAAGCTGTGCTCGTCAAGTGGCTTTACGAACCCATGCTGTTCTAGCTCTAAGCCTAATACTTTAGCTACTTGTTTTGAACCTAAACCTAACTCCATGCCGTTAGCTAATATCACCATATCATATGGAACTACTAGAGCTCTGTTTAAGTTCATTGTATCTTCTCCCTTAATTATTACAGTATCGTTAGGTCCTCTCATAAACTCCGATATCCTACCTCTTATAAACCCTACTCTATAATCTAATTGAGCCTTCCAATATAATCTATCTTCCATTAGACCATATGTTCTTATATCCATATAGTAGATATGCACAGTTGCATCAGGTATTCTCTGCTTTATCTCCATTGCTTGTTTGATTGATACTGCACAACATACCCTAGAACAATATGTATTACCTACCGTAGCGTCTCTTGAACCTACACACAGTAATATGGCAACCCTCTTTGGCGGTGTCCCTTTCGTAGTTACTAGCTTATTCTCAGATAACATTTTCTCTATGTCTGATATCTGATAAATATTGGGGACTATACCGTAACCATACTCGTATTTCCTCCTTGAATCGAAGTGTTCAAAACCAGATGCAGCTATAATTGCATTGACTTTCTCGTTAATCACTTTACCAGTTTTATCTTTTATACCTACAACAAAACCGCTTCCTTCTTGCTTTACATTATCCACAATACTCTCCCTATAGATCTTTACATTCTTACTCTCTTCTACAGCTTTAATTAGAGGATCAATAACTTGTTCAGAAGGAACTAGGTTAGGGAACAAGAGACTGTACTTAAGCTTTTTAGGAGTACCACCTAAGTATGATTCTCTTTCCGCCAATACCACATTAACTCCTAGATTAGCCAACTCCTTCGCTGCTGAAAGACCAGCCGGCCCTGCACCAATAACTAATACTTTTTCTCCGCCCATTTAATCACCTAATCCTAACATTTATTAAATAAAATTAATTTAAAAAATTTTGCTTTTCACTTTTGTACAGCTTTTTCTCCCTTATACCACTTCACTCTATCAGGTAGTGTTAGGTAGAAATCAATCTTTCTGTGAGGAGTATACAAGTATTCGGGCTGGGCTTTACCTTCTCTCAAGTCAGCTAGATACTGTAGGAACTTCTCCTTGTAGTCATCAACTGGTACACCTATTTTCCTTAAGAAACCTTCAACATCAGTTGCGTGCCAATGTATTTGAGCAATCTTGTATGGATCCGCACCCATTGCAATTGCTGCAAACTGTGCGTCTGCTAGAACTGGTAAATTGTAGTTAAAACCGTGAGCTTTTCCAGCCCACTGGCTCTTGTCTAGTGTCGTTACACATCCAGTGTCAGATGTTACAAATACGTCGGCATGTCCTTCCTCTACTGCAGGAATTACCTTCTTAAATAACGCGAAGCTCCTGCTGAATTCTCTCTCTGTTAATATGTGCCTGAAACCAAATCCACAGCAGTCCCACCAAGTAGAATAATCTACAATTTTAGCACCGAAGTTCATTACAGTACCAGTAGGTGCTGCAGGTCTCCTGCCTTCGAAGACTTTCGGATCGTATATGGTATCATCGGGAACTAGCTTATAAACGTGGCACGGTGTGTGAACTGCAGCTTTGACATTACTTAGATCGTATTTCTTCTGCTGTGCTAGCTGCTTGCTCATTACGAATAGCCACTCTGAGTAGTGTACTACTTCTTCAGGGATCACGATGTCCATTCCTAGCTTTCTCATTATCGGCCTTAACTTGTCTCTTATCTCCTTATGTAAGACTAACATGTTTCTAATTTCTTTATAATGGCCGAAAGACGTACCACAATGTATTAACGGGAAGTAGTCAGTTTCATAAGCTCTCCACATGTTTCTTACATAAACTCCAGCTAAGGTTACAGGGTTAGAAGCACCAGAAGCGTGATAGTTCCAGCCAGTGCATGAAGTCTGGTGTGGTTCATCTAAATAATCTATCTCGGCCTTGTTCATCATCCAGAAAACTGAAGTGGGATAACCTGGAATATGTCCGCATTGTCCACAACTCTTATGGTTCCATAGTTTGTTTGTGGGTATTTTCTTAGGTAATCCATTAATAGTCTGAACTTCTACCGGATTATTGTAGGGCTTTATATGATGAACTATTACTTCTCCCTCGTCTTCTAACTTATGTAATTCCTCTTTAACGTGTTGAATACCGTGAGGAGTACTATATTTATATATAATCCTCTGATATACTTCATTCCAATCTACGTTATCTGCATAAGGAAAAGCTTCTTTTATTGCCTCGTGCATCTTCTTCTCTTCTTGACTTGTCATAATTTACACCTTTACATCAATTTATGTAGTTTATAATATATAAACTTTCATTTAAACCATTTATTCATAGATACTAAATAAGTAAAAAATACATAAATTTACACAAATATTGAATCTTTCCCTTTATAAGTCCATCCAGTTGTCAGGCAATTCATCTTCGTTTAATTCTCCTTTTTCCCATTTTTCTCTTATTTCCTCTAGTTGTTGTTTCCTCTCTTCATATATGTCCATGATCATTTCGTATAGATCTTCGTCTACCTTCTTTATAGAGTCCATCGCACCTGATTCAATGAAAATTGTCATTAATTCAACCGCAGTTTGTAGAGAAGATTGCCAACCTATATCAGTTCTTTGCAATAGATCGACCGGAACTGCCTTTCTATACACATCCATATTCTTTGACTCTTCGACCGCTTGTGGACCCCAATCTGGGAACGCATCAGGCTGAATCATATTTGGAGTTACTTGGTTACCTGTCGTGATTACAGTGTACAAGACTCTTCTATATGGGGCTAATATTTCTTTTGCGGATGGAAGTCCAAATTGGACTGCATATTCCCTTAGAAGCATTATTAATCCAGCTATTTCGTTATTAAATGGACACCTCATAGAACAAGTATAGCATTGAACGCACGCCCATACTTTCTTGTTGGTAAATTCCCATATCTTATCAGCTGCATCTCTCATCATATACTGTATCATTTCTCTAGGTCCATAATCATAGAATTTTGAAGCTGGACATCCAGAAGTACATACGCCACAGTTTAAGCATCCCCTCAAATACTCATTAAATCTAAAATCTGATTTTACGGCTTCCCAGAATTTCTTTGCGAGTTCAGCCTCTTCTGCCGATAATGAGCTATGGAAATTTCTCATCTCTTCTGGTTCAATTGCTTGATCTATGTAAGCCATATCCATTACTCTTGGATCATCTGGTAGTGGTATAACTTTAGACATACCTATCAAATAAATTAAACGAAAAGTTACTTATAAATTTTGTTAAAAAAATAAATTATTATATTACCTTTACTTTACTCTCTTAATTAGAATTCTAGTTACTCCACCTTGCTGTTGTACGTCTAATATTTGTTGCCCAGTCCTCCTAGCCCACGCTTCAATGTCCGGTTTGGCTGCGGGGTCTGTAGCTAAGACCTCAAGCACTTCTCCTACCTGGATTTGCTTTATAGCTTTAGCCGTTTCCATTACTGGACCAGGGCAATACATTCCCCTTGCGTCTAAGGTTTTGGCTATTTTAACTTCTGTCATTTTATTCACCTCAAATGAATAATACAGTTCCTCCTTCTGCTCTATCCAGGAAAGTTGCAACTCCTACAACATCGTCAACAAAGCTAGCTAGGTCTTCCCTCTTTATTCCGAAGAACTCCATGGTGGTGCTACAAGCAAATACTTTGACTTCTCCTACCTCTTTTGCTTGTTCAATTAGTTGATACCACATTGGGTACTTCATTTCTTGCATTTTTTGCATCATCATCGGACCGAACTTTTCATAGTTCTTGTCAATAGGGGCTGGTTGATTCTGTAAACCTTGTTTAGTTATATTTGTTAATCCCCAAAAAGTGAAGAATAGATTCACTTCATATCCCGCTGCAGCTGCTCCAGATGCTAAAATACCAACGGGCATTAACTTATCTATTGTGCCTGAGAAGACGATTATTGAAAGTTTTTTCTGCTCTCCCATTTGTATTCCCAATTATTATTTTTAATTAAAATTATATAAGCTTTCCTGATATCGAAATTAATGAAAAATGTTTCTTTTTTATTTAATTGATATCAAATATACGAAATAAATATAGTGCCTTCTGTTAATTTGTTTGATAAAAAATTTAAGTAAGCTTTTTTAATTATTAGTTGAGGGGTACTCGATGAGCGAAGAACAAAAGAAAAAGGTGTTAATCGTAGTAACACATGGTCCAGAAGACCTAGATAGGACGTACGCACCACTTTTCATGGCATCAATAGCAGCATCAATGGAATATGAAGCACAAGTCTTCTTTATGATAAAAGGACCACTATTATTAAGCAAGAAATGGCAAGAAGAAGAAAGGAGGAAAGGAGGAAACCCGTTCATACACTTCTTCGATATGGCTAAAGACAACGGTGTGAAGATGTACGTATGTGTCCAAAGCCTAAAGGACATGTGCCACATGAACGAAAGTGATGTAGTGGACGGAGTAGAAATAGTGGGCGGTTCGACACTAATAGACTTATTATTTGATGCCGACAGATCATTATTCTTCTGAGTAAGTATGGATTTTGATGTCGCGATAATAGGTGGTGGAACTGCAGGGTATGCTGCCGGAGTACTGCTCGGGAGAAGGGGGAAAAGGGTAGCTGTAATAGAGAAGGAGAACATAGGAGGTACATGCGTAAATTACGGCTGTGTGCCTAGTATTTTTTTATCTGAGTTATCTTTTTTATATTCTAGACTCAAGGAGATCGGAGATTATAAGGGAATTACTATTTCAGTTTCATTAGACGGATCCACTTTTTTCCGTAAGAGGGATGAAATCATAGAATACTTACGGAGCGCAGGAGAAGGATTAATTAAGTCTTCTGGTGGAGAGATTATAAGAGGAGAGGCGGAGATACTGGGTAAGAACGAGCTAAGTGTGAACAGTGAAAAAATATCGGCTCGTAATATAATTATTGCATCCGGTTCGAAACCTAATACTCCCTCGATTGAGGGGATTGAGAACGCAATAAGCGAGGATGAAGCCGTAAGATTGAGTAGAGTCCCCTCTTCTATGGTTGTTATAGGAGGGGGCGTAGCAGGAACCGAGATAGCCCAGATATTCGCAAAACTTGGCTCTTCAGTAACACTTTTATCTAGAAGCAAAGTCCTCAAGGAAATTGAAGAGGAAACAAGACGCGTTTTAATGAACGGATTGGATTTTGACGGCGTCAACGTTCTGGAGGGTGTTACACCGAAGAAAATTAAGGACGGTAAGGTGATCACAGACAAAGGTGAATATGAAGGAGAGATAATAGTATACGCTACTGGAAGGATGCCCTCAATACCTAAGGGTACACAAAAAATAGGAATTGAGACTACGAGAAACGGGATTATTGTAAACAGAAGATTAGAGACCTCACTTAAAGGTATCTACGCTATCGGTGACGTAATTGATAAGGAGAATAGGGTTGCCCACTTAGCATATATGGAAGCCTTAGTAGCTTCCCTAAATATTCTGGGGTCTTGTGAAGAAATGGATTACGAGGGGACGCCACAAGTGATTTACACTGATCCTCAAATAGGGGTTGTGGGTGATAAAAGAAAGGTTGAAAAGTTCGTGAAATTTCCTTATGCTGCAAATACGAGAGCCATAATTAGAGGTTTTAGGGAGGGGTTCTCCGCTATAGGAATAGACAAGAACGGAACAGTAGTTTACTCAGAAGTTATAGGAGATTCTGCCGAGGAGTTAGTTAACTTGTTAGCATTAGCAGTTAGGAAGAGATTAACAATTAGGGACCTAGCTTTCTCGATATTTGCTCACCCATCCCTAAGTGAGGTCGTACTAAACGCAGCTAGGAACGAGTTCGATTTGGACGTAGACAACTATAAGTGATCTAGATTTGTGACTTATCTGTCTTACTAGATGGTAAAATAACAACGTTATTATATCAAGCTTTGTAATATATAGTAAATTTGAAATTTTACAAATAAATTGGTAAATAGTTATTGTTATTTAAACATTTTAAAATGATTTCTTTGGTTAAATATATACTATTTAATTTTTAATTAAATAGAACTAACGAATTAAACTAAAATTTCTAAAATTGTGGAATTAACCGACTTAGCCAAATTTTATAATTCATAGAGTAAAGATAATTTGTATGTCATTAGCCGATTACGTTAAGAAAAGGGGATTTGAGCTAGAGGAGGCTGAAAATAAGCTCGTAATAAAGATGGAAGGATACTCGTTTTATATAGATAAGGCATCAAACGAAATAGTATTACCCATCCCTTTACCTACCGGTAAAGAAAGTCTTGATGATTTAGTAGAAATGGGCATAAGATACGCTAGGGCTGCAAGAATAACACAAAGCTTAGGAGAGCCAGTTACTTACGAGCTTAACAATAACATGGTATTGATAAAAAGAAGGTTCTCAAACGTGCAAGAATTAGAACAGAAATTAATTAAGGCTTTAGAGGGTATAGAGAGCTTGAGGTATTTCTTATGAGTTATGACCCAATTATCTCCCAGTACTCCAAGTTCATAAAAGGGCTTACCATTGAGCAATGTAAAGCGGACGAAGTGGTAGACAAGCTCACTGAAGGCAATAATATAATAGAAAAGGATAGTTGTGATAAGCCTTACATAAAAGTTTTAAAAAACAACAGACTCTTCTTCACTTACTACGGGATTCCCACAGCTAACGAGTTGTGGCCCTTTCTTAACTCACTAATCAGAGTTGCAAACAATGCAGTGCAGCTTGATGAAAAGGAAAAGGCAGAAGCAGTAAAAGTAAGGGGTAACATAAAGCTTTTCGTAACACCTGATTGTACGAAATGTCCTATAGCTGCTGAACTATTGTATCAGATACCTATAGTAAATGAAAGTGTCAGCTTAGAGATAATAGACGTTACGGAGTATGAAGAACTAGGTAAAAAATACAGAGTGTTAAACGTTCCGAAGATCGTTCTTAACGAGAACGTAGAGATACCAGGTGGGTTCCCTCCTCATATAATTCTTAAGATGCTAGTCAAGGGTAGCGAAAAACAACAATCCCCATCTTCCTAGCTATTTTTTCCACATTCTCGTTGTCTGTAAACAATTCAGCAGATAGCTCTTGTGCTACCAAGACTGATTCCGAATCTGCTTCATCTAGACCTGAAATTTTGATGGGTTTATGGGAGTAAGCCCTTATCCACACATCGTTATCAAGAAGATTAGATGGGTTTACCCCCATTTTAAGTGCTTTAGAGAACGTGAGAGTTGTGATAACGATCTTCTTACCTGCTAGGGCTTGCCTCAGTTCAGGGATTCTGGTTACCAAGTTTGTCGTTATAACTGCATACTTTGTCATATTAAAGTATATAAAATACAAACTATAATAAAGTTAAGAGGAGATAAAAGTGGCTCAGACATTCGAAGACCCTCTCGAAAAACTCACTAACCCTGAGAATATACAAAAGCTCTCTAAGTTAATAGACGCTTTACCTGCACTTGAAAAAGTGACTACTAAATTAACTGAAATGGATAAACAGGGTCAGTTGGACTTAATGATGGGATTACTTGACCAAGCTGTTTCTATAGTTGATGCTGTACAGAAGGCTGACTTAATTAACGCACTCATCTCATTCGGAATGGACCAAATAACAAAAATACAAGCACTATGGCCAATGGTAGAAAAACTAACAAGTGATAAAGCTCTATCCCTCCTACAATCACTCGATGTTGACGCACTACTCGACGCAACAGAAAAACTAATGCCACTAATGCAAAAAATGACAAGTGACAAGGCACTAAAAGTACTACAATCACTAGACGTAGACTCACTACTTGACGCTACAGAAAAACTCCTACCACTAGTGCAAAAAATGACAAGTGACAAGGCACTAAAAGTACTACAAAGTATGGACATAGACGCCTTACTCCAGACTACTGAAAGCCTGATGCCAGTACTCATGAAAACGACAACGATCCTCAATGACATGCAGAAGAAAGGCCAGTTAGATATGCTATTAAACTTGCTTCAGCAGTCAATAGACTTGCTTGATGCTGTACAGAAGGCTGACTTAATTAACGCACTCATCTCATTCGGAATGGACCAAATAACAAAAATACAAGCACTATGGCCAATGGTAGAAAAACTAACAAGTGATAAAGCTCTATCCCTCCTACAATCACTCGATGTTGACGCACTACTCACAGTAGCCGAGAGATCGATCCCATTATTACAAAAACTAACGGGTGATAAGACCCTCAAACTATTAGAGACTATTGATATTGATGCAACACTTAATGCTCTAATAGCCCTATCCCCAGTTATGAAACAATTAACGAGCGAAAAAACTGTAAAACTACTCACTCAAGTCGATTTCACCTCAATGTTATCGTTGCTTGAAAGGATGGCTGAGTTACAGAAGGCAGGAGTTATCGATAAGATGATGAAGTTATTTGAGGTGTTCGGTGATCCGCAATTCGTAGACGCTATGGTAGCTTTAATGCAGAAGATGGGCATAGCAATGAAGATGTGGGTGCAAGACTTACCAAATGTGAAGCCTGTAGGAACGTTCGGATTAGTAGGTGCCTTAGGTAACAAGGACACAAGTTACGCTTTAGGTGCAATGTTGAAACTGGCTGAAGATTTAGGTAAAGTGCTGAGGGAAGGATAAGAGGAGAGATAAAGTCTCTTTAGCTTTTTTTATATTCTCTATATCCGAGATTGTAGGAGTTTCTAGCTCTTCTTTCTTACCACTGAGACCGACTAGGAAACTCACCATACATTCGGAGGACATCTTCCCATATCCCCCTCCACCATATCCAATAACTTTAGCACTTTTAGCCAACCTTCTCACCTTCAAGCCCAAAAGGTTATACGAATTACACGTCAACTCCAGTGACTTAAGCCCGTCATCCTTATGACCGTCTACCCCAGAGATCACAACAATATAAGACGGGTCATATTCCTCAACTATGTCGAGAATTCTCAACGCTATTTTAAATACATCGTCTCCCGATCTAAGAGGTAACGGAAAATTATAATTAAGCCCCTTTCCCTCTCCCTCTCCCCTCTCCTCAACCCTTCCAGTGCCGGGGAAAAACTTGCCGTCGTAGGCAAAGATGTTTAGTTTCAACACGGGCTTATCATACAAATACTCCTGAAGCCCATTACCGTGGTGGGCATCAACGTCTATTATTGCCACTTTTTCCTTTCTTTTAAGTAGTTGAAAAACAAGATAAGCTACGTCGTTTATAGGACAGAAACCCATTGGTCTGGAGTACGTAGCGTGATGGAAACCGCCGAGTGGGACGTAAATAAAATCTATATATGAGGAAAACTTTAACGCAGTCTTCGAGACACCAAGCACAAGTAATACGTCCTCAAATATACCAGGGTAATGAATAGTGTCCCCTCCATCCAAATATCCAGAATATGGCAAAGCACTGACTTCTTTAAGCCTATTGATGTAATCCTTCGAGTGTATCTCGAGGAGATCGTCTAAGGTAGCTAACTCAGGTTTAATTTCTACGAACTGGAGTTTTCTTCTCGCTATTTCTATGAACCTCCTAATTCTCTCTTTAGAAATATCCCTTATCATGTGGTGAGAAAACGATATGTCCCTGAACCTATCATCCCATATAATACCTAATAATTTCTCCGAGGTCAATTCTATCCCCTAAATCTCCGTTATATTTTCTAAAAAACCTTATCCTCGGTTTTCCACCGTAGGATAGCACAGCTTCAAAAAACGCTTTACCACAGACAGGTTGATTAGCTAGGATCTTAAACGATGCCTTTTGTTCCCACGTTTTGATTAACCCCCTCTTTCCTTCAAAGAGAACTACATTCTTTTTCCTAAAGTTAACGGGTCTGCCTAAATTTATACTGAAAAAGGAGAGTTGACCATTAAAACCGCCTATAATCCCCCCGTAACAAGCATACGGGTAGCTGGTGTTAAGTAGTCCTCCACAACAACCCACACCGTGGAGATTACCCGCTGACGCGTAATCTTCTACCTCCACATCGAAATAATTCTCAGTAACTAAAACGACTTTTCCGCGTCTCGACTCTTTGTAATCGGACACCTTGCGGAACTTAAATGTTACTCCCTCTATATGGGCGTGTAAAAAGTCTCCTCCAGTGTAAGGGGAGTTAACAAAATACCCTATTACTTGTCCTTCCTTAACTTCCTCTCCCTCATTTATTATCGGCTCTACGTGTAATACCTTAATCTTCTTATCCTTAATCAAGAAAGTGAGCATATAATCGTAATTGGACTTAACGTATTTGTTAGGTCTCCCTATAAAGAATTTTTCGGCTCTAAGGAGCTTTCCATTGAACGGTGAGAAAAAAGTTCTTTGATCCGGTGAACTTAAGTCTATAGCTTTACCCCTAACGTGAGAAGGGAAACCGCTTGAGAAAAAACTGATTAAAGAACCCCTTTTTATGTACATTCTACTTTTGTTCTAGCGCTTTTATTACGTTGTCTAGCTTAGACTGCCTTAAAGCTTTAATTGCCATTTCTCTTGACGGATACCAAGGAATGTTTCTGAACTCCATCGTGGGTCTCTCATTAGAATAAGGTCTATTACAGCCTGGACAACCTGAAGTCATGAAGGCTGGTGCTATATCGTCAATACTCAAGTCGGAAGGTATATTGATATCTATCAACCTCTCGTTTTCGTCGAATACAAAGTCGGAATACGTTACGAGATCGTTTTCGATAAGCCATCTTGCAAGCTGTATCCTTCTATACACGTTCACTGGTACGGGTTTTCTCTTCTCCATTAACGTATTTTGTTCTGGGTAAAAGGCGAATAATGTAATCTTTGCCCCTCTTTGATGAGCATACCACATTATATCAACAGCTTCCTTTTCAGTCTCACCTAATCCTATTATCAGATGTATCCCTGCATTTCCTTTACCGAATACTTCTACAGCCTCATCAATACCCTTAAGATACCTATCCCAACTATGCATACTTCTGACTTCCTTCCCTCTGGTCATGTCAAAAACTCTCTTGCTTGCAGCGTCGATTGCTACATCTATCATATCCCCTCCTGCCTTCCTCATCTCCTCCATGTGGTGTTTGAACGTGTAGGTAGGGGTTACTAATTCTGATATTGACAGCTCTATTCCGGCCTCTCTAATTCTCCTCGTGATCTCTATTGAGTCTTGCGCTGCCTTAGGGTGGGCTAACTGCCCTACACATATCCTCTGTAATCCGAACCTAGGATCACCTTGTCTCTCCTTTATCTTCTTTATAACGTCATCTAGTTTCCTTAAAGGCCATTCGACTCTTATCAGTGTTTTGCATTCAGGACCTTGAGATACTTCTCTAGCTTGTCCACAGTAGGCACAGTTAGCCTTACAGCCATCTGGATAATACTGCAAGAGGTTTATTGTTGTGTTTAGAGCATTGTGTAAAAAAACACCTGGACTAAAACCTAATACCATATCTGCTCCGAAACTTAGCCTTACCCAATCTGGACTACTTACCATTCTTAACATATCATACCACCCCCAAAATATCGAAAACTACATTCGCACAACATGTATTATTAAAAATAACTTGTCTTTTACTTAACGCATAATTTATAGTCTCCTCCTCTGGGAAGGCTATTCCGTCCAACTCGTAATCTACTGCAAATTTTTCCACCTCCAAATACCTCCTACCTCTGGGTCTTGCACACCCGAGCATGACCGGAATGGAGAAGTTATCTCTTGCCTTCTTCATAACTCGAATCATTTCGTCGGGCTCGGGCTGTCGTAAAGAGAAAGATGAGGAAAGAGGCATGAGCCCGACGACTATAACAGCGTCTGGGTTTACGGACTTTAACATATCCAGAGCGTTTAGCTCGTTTTCGACCCCCTTTTTACTTAAGCCTACGATGATATGAGGGACTACCATTAGTCCTGCTTTTTTCAGATACCTAAACGAATTCAAGTAATCGTCAACCGTAAAAGGTTGACCAAGTGTATCCTTTATAGTATCGTCATCAGCGACCATATCAAGTAAAGCTATTTTAACTCCTGCCTCCTTAAACTTTAGAGCTATTTCTTCGCTTTTTACGACTCCAGTATGGGCAATAAAAGTCATTTTATCTTTGTACTTCTGAAGCACGGAAGAGAACTTCCAGATGGGGACTTCTCCCCTACTAGTAGAACCTCCTGAGAGTATAAGCCCCTTGTGCCCTTCACTTAACGATTTTTTGATTTGCATTTCGAGCTTGAGAGGCGAAGATGCGTCCTCCATGCTCTCGAGGATCCTTTTATTACAGTGTTTGCAGTCAAACGCACAAGCGTTTCCAGTTATAGAGACTATCCTCCACCCCTGCTCAGAGGACATATACTCGGTTTCATATTTCTTCAGCGCAGGTGCATATAAGAATAGGGGTCTCACTTTTTCAACACCTCGTTAAATAAGGAGACGAGGTCGTTTTCGCTTATTCCGATAATCTTTACATCCTTATACCACTCCCTGATATTCTCCTCAAGTTCATCCACTCTACTCCACTTAAGTCTGGACTCTAGATCGTAGATTGCCCTTCTGGGTTCTACGAAGAAGTCTCCGGTTAGTAAAACACTTTCAATTATCGACTCACCTGCAAGCTTGACTTGTAACCTGACTAGCCCACCTGGGAACTTTCTCTCTATAAACTTCACATCCCCACTTAGGGGTTTTCTGAGGTTATATATCCAATCCGGAGAAGAATACTTCAACCTGAACTGTGAAATTAACTTCTTCTCTTCCTCAGTATACTGACCTTCCACCAACTTTACTCCTAACGCTTCGGAGAAGCTATCCTTTGCTATACTTATTAACTCGCTCATTTCGATACTACGTCCCAGTTCCTTTGATATCCACGTTAGTCTTTCTTTGAAATCCTTAGCTAGCTTGTCTTTCAGTTTCTCGGAAGTAAGCCTTAACGTAGATACAAGAGCTTCAGCGTCGAAGTCTAAGAGTATCGTCCCTGTCACTGCAATATATTTACCTATTGAGAATGCACCTATCCCAGATATCTTTTTCCCCTTGACTTCTACGTCATTCTTAGGCCTGAAATTTGCGTCAATCGCTAACTTCTGAAGTGTTTTTATTACTCCTTCAGCGCCTTTCTTTATCGCATTTTCTGGGGAACCTCCTAATAGCGAACCGTCAGCATAAATCTCCCAGCCCAGTTGGTCTTTTCCCATTATTATAGCTCCTCCACCGGTAGGTCTTCTTCCTATGTCCCAACCTCTTTTTTTCACCTCATCAATATTTACTTCTTGCTCTACCGCCTGGTGATAGCCTATAAGCACGGCTGTGGGGTCGAATATAACGAAGCGCAGTATTGGGGGGGCACCATTACTTACTGACTCTAATAACGCCTCTTCGCCAGCGAGTATTAGGTCTTGCGGTCCTCTCTCCACGATGAACCTAAAAGAATCCATGCTTAGGAAAATAACTTTTTTAATTTATTTAAATATTTCTTCAAATAGAAAAAACGGCTATTTATGTTGTTCTAAAGTGAAAAGAATTGTAAACCTTTAGCAACCTCCGACTTTAACGTCCTTTAATTCTTTACTACTACTAGACTTCTCAATGACCATCGTATATACTCCATCCTTATTGGTGTTCTCCACAATCTTACAATCCATTAACTTAACGGCTTCGGTTATCATGTCCACGCATTTTGGATCTTTAAACATTACTTTTACTGCACCTTCTTTCATCCCCATTAGCTTAGCCACGGTTTTCATGAAAGGTTCGGGGCATTCAGCTGAAGTAGCGTCTATTATCTCCATAGTTTGTAAGATTGAGTTAAAAACTTAAAAATATTGTCGAACTAACTAAACCCCATGAAAGTAATTTGTCCGGTTTGTAACCGACTGTTTGAGGCCGAATGCTCTCCTTATAAAGAGACCTATAATGAGATAGCATACTATTTCGACACGGAAATGTGTTTGCTAGCGTTTAGAAGTAGCCCTGAAAAATTTATATTCAAGTGCCAAGAGAAGAAAGTAGAACCTTAGGCAAAATATTTATAAACATTTGCGAACATTTTTTGAAATCTTCCCTGATATGCTCTACTAGCTGCTGCGTCTCAACAGCCTTATAGACGTATTTTGGTCTACCGCCTTTAGAGGACTGCATTTTTTCCCTGATAATAAATCCAAGCGATACAAGCTTGTTTAGGCTTCTATTAATAGATGCTTTAGACAACTTCAACGACTCTACTAATTCATCCTCTGTAGCTGTCTTCTTTTCGATTACAGCTTGGAGTACTTTGTACTCAGTGTCAGATATGTCGTAACAGAATGATAAAGCGTCAAGTAACTTTACTTCTTTGCCCGACGGTAATACTACTTTCTCACTTTCTACTTCCATAATTTAATATCTATTAATAGATATATTTAAATTTTATCAAAAAAACCAAAGTTAACCCCAAATCCCTCTATTAATATCCTCAATCTTAGTGTATAGAGAGATCTGGAAATATCTGAAGACTTCTACAACAAAATTTCTAGCTTGCTCGTCTTGCATTCCTGAGATTTTAGTCAAAAGATCATTTATGAACCTCTGTAAATCGTTATAAGTGGCTTTGTCCATCATGCTTTCGTATTGACGAAGATCCAGCATCGATCTTATCTCGTCAACAGTTTTTGCACTCTTTAATTTCTCATAAATGATCATTACGACACCCCTTCCCTGCTTTCCAAAGAGAGCGTCTTCAGGCTTTCTCAACCACCTTGCATAAGTTGCAGCTAATTTTTTCGCTTCATTCTCAAGCGACATATGTTTAATTTCTCATGGGCTTATTTAAAACATATGGGAAAATCATTACTGTTAATGAGCGGAGGCTTAGACTCTTCCTCCGTAGCCTTTTACCTTTCTAAAAAAGGTATAGATTTTGATTGTATAATATTCAACTACGGGCAGAAATCGGCGAGAATGCAATTAAAAGCCAGTAAAGAGATTTGTAGAAAACTGGACAAGAAGTTAATAAAAATAAACATAAAACACGTAAGGAGACCTTTCGTAGAGGGACTCTGGCTTAAACCCCATGAGCCCATAGTTCACAGAAACCTTGTCATAATTCCAATAGCATTGACACTAGCAAAAGAAAGGGGATATGAGGAGGTAATACTCGGTACAGTAAAAGAAGACTGTGAATTCGAAAGAGAAAGATTTTACGTGATTAAAAAGCTTAAAGAATTAGCTGAAATTCTCGGCGTAAAGCTCTCTACCCCTTTCGCCGGTTTCCCTAAGTGGTTACTATTGAAAATAGGGATTCAGTCGGGCTTAGATCCACAACTAACTTACTCCTGCCTCTTAGGACACAAATACCACTGCGGACAATGTAGTCAATGCAGGAAGAGGATAGAGGCTTTTAAGATACTCAGGATAAAAGACCCTACGGTTTATCTATCATAGCTTTCTTAACCTCATTAGAATCTCATATAACTTTTCTAAACTATCAGCCATTATATAAGGGCTATATCTTGAACAGTCTTGGAATCTTTTAACACAAGCCACTTTTATCCTTGAGTCGAAGAACCTAGCCGATAAAAGGTCTAGGGGTGATGAACCTATCGTCATCGTCTCCATCGGATCCCATCTTGTCATATTAAACAATGCCTTATAGGGGATCTTGCTCGGTTTAGTTATTCCGTCGTCGTTACTTACATAGCTAAAGTTAGCAATGGCTAGACTTTCCATAACCTTCTTAGTCGTCTCTTTGTCGTAAGGGGAAAGAAATACTATTTTATCATTACTAACTTTTTGCCTCAACTTCTCTAAAAAGGGATACCAGTCGGGGAAAACTTCCGTAGTAACCTCTAACCCTTCTATTTTTTCTCCCTTATACTTGCGATACAAGACATCTGTCAAGTCGACTTTGAGAACTACCCCGTCAAGCCATATGACGAAGTTCATAACTTGTATTAATGAAAGTTAATAAGTTAATATTTTTGTTTTTATTTTGGTATGAATATAAACGGTTTTGAGTTCCCCGAAGACCTACTTTATTACCCAGAGGAACATGTGTGGATTAAAGCGGAAGGTGACGTGATTACGGTAGGTATAACGTCTCTAGGACAATATATGGCGGGTAAGATATTCGAAGTGTCTACAAGGAGTAAAGGAGAAAAGGTTAATCCAAGAACAGTAGTGTTCACGTTAGAGTCCGCAAAATGGGTAGGTAAGTTCAGGCTTCCGGTTGAGGGAGAGATAGTTGAAGTTAACGAATCTGTTGTAAAAAACCCTGCTCTATTAAACGAGAAGCCATATGAAGCTTGGATAATCAAGATCAAGGGAAAATACGACGAAAAGAAATTCAAGAAATTACAAGAAGTGTCTAAATTATTTGAAGCTGAGACCAATAGAGTCGTGAGATAAAGATAATTTTTATCAATTTTTGACTTAAATTACTTTTCCTTTATCTAAAGCAAAACATTTTTATTATTTCCACGAAAGATAATAAAGAGGGTCTTAAATGGCAAATGTTTCGAACTGTGAGATACCTGAGAACCTACTTTATTATATTGAAGGAAAAAACACCGTTTGGGCTAAACAAGAAGGAACAGACACAATTGTTGTAGGTATAACCGACCTTGCCCAGACCATGGCAGGAAAAGTAGTGAAAGTCAGGCTAAAGAAGAAGGGCACCAAAATTGAAAAAGGTAAACCAGTTGCTACTATGGAGAGCGGAAAGTGGGCCGGTCCAGTACCAGCTCCAGTATCCGGAGAGATCATAGACGTAAACCAAGAAGTTGAGAAGAATCCAGTGATCGTTAATCAAGATCCTTACGGCAAAGGTTGGCTAGTTAAGATGAGGATAAATAATCCCGAGGAGTTAAAACAGTTAGTTACTGGCTCTGCTGCTGTAAGCAAACTAACTGAGTTGATAAACTCCGAAAAATTGCAGTGCAAGAGGCTGTGAAATGAGTTGGAGGTTCATAGTATTACCTCCCCAAGACGGCTACCACATGGTTACGTCCTTTGTCTCGGTAGCTGATTACGTCTCTAGGGGAGGAAAAGATACACTCCTTGTTTTTTATGCCGATAAACCCTTCGTAAATGTTGGAGTTCATCAGGAAGTATGGTTAGAAGTTAACCTTGAGTTCACTAAGAAGATGGGAATACCAGTAATAAGGAGAGACCTTGGAGGAGGCACAGTAGTAATAACACCCGGTGAACACGACTACTTTGTAGTAGTGAGAGCTGAAGAAGCACCGAGTACGCCAAAAGCTCTCTACGAAAAATATCTAACACCCGTAGTGAACGTATTAAGGTCTTATGGTATAAAGGCTGAGTTAAAAGATCAGGATATTGTTGTAAATGGAAAAAAGATAAGCGGGAACGGTGCTATGACTTACGATAAGGCGGTAGTAGTCACTGGCAATATATTGCTACACCTCGATGTAGACCTGATCAGCAAGTGCGTAAAAGTACCTTCAGAGAAATTCAGGGATAAGATGGCAAAGGAAATGAGCGAATGGCTGACTAGTGTAGAGAAGGAAATCGGTTATATTCCTCCAAGGGATGAGATAAATAAGAGGTTAAAAGAGGAGTTCGAAAAATGGCTTAACATAAAATTCGAAGACGCTACTTTGACACCTGAGGAAATACAGTTATGGGAAAAACTTGCAAGAGAAAAGATGAACGAGGAGTGGATATACTACAAGGACAATAGACATCCAGAGCTTAAGACCGAAAGGTGTGTTAAGATAAACAACACTGTAGCTCTCTGTCACGTAGACTATAAGGCAAGGAAACTGATCAGGTTAACAGTAAAAATAGTGAACAAGAAGATAGATGAAATATCGATATCTGGAGATTTCTTCGTCATGTCACCTAAAGGGTTCATTGAGGAGTTAGAGGATAAGCTCAAGGGTGTGGAAGTGACCAAATATCAAGAGGTAATAAGGAAAATGTTTGAGGAGAAAAAACCAGCAATTTTCGGGTTTACAAGCGACGACCTGATAAACGCAATGGAGGAACTAATTAGGAAACCTGAAGTCCAAGAAGTAATATGATTAAAAAAGATTAAAAATTAAATTGACATAACGGCTAATAATTCTCTTTCACTTAGACTTCCCAAGAGAGAAACGGGATCTACAACTGGTAAGAAGCCTATGTTTTTTTCAGCCATTAAGAGCCTTGCTGTTTCCGCACTAGAGTCGGGAGTAACTTTGTAAACGGTTATTGACATAAAATCGTAAGCTTTCACTCCCTTCAATGTTTTCTTGGCTAGTAATGCCCTAGCTATATCCTTAGCGGAGATCACTCCTACGGGCTTTTTACCGTCCACTACTACAGCGTGTCTCTTCCAGTAGGATTTCATGACCTCTACTATCTCCGATAACTCACTATCTGGTGTAGCGATTACTGGGTCGACATTCATTATGTCCCCCACTTTTGCGTTAGACTCAACTTTACAATGCCTGATTAGATCCCTCTCAGTGACTATTCCCACTATTCTAGCACCATCTCCAACTACTAACGAGCCTACACCTTCGGACGTAACTATCCTGCAAGCCTCTTTTATTGGAGAAGTAGGTGTAATAAAAAGGAGGTCTCTTGACATTATTTTTTCAACGGGGGTCTTTAGATCTTTCCAGCTATATATTAAATCCCTAATTGTTATTATTCCGTCCTCGTCAACCAGTAACCTCCTTATGTTATTTTCAAGCATTATTTGAAGAGCTTTTTCAGTAGTCGTATCCTTCGAAACCTTGACTACCGAAGTAGTCATTATGTCTTTTACTAACATCATTTAGCCCTCTGTGGGTTCACACCATGAGCCCTAAAACACTCCTCTACTGTAATGTATTTCCACATAGCCTCCGGTTTATAACACTCCATTGCAGGATTTTCTTCTTCAACCTTTTCTTGCGTAACCATCATAGCCATCAATCATAAATTATATTAAAAAAGAAAAAAATTTTACTCCTATGAAAGTAAAAGTTGGAAATCTTGAATTAGAGATCGTTGGAGAGATAGACATAGGAGAAAAGACTTACAAGGTAGTAGAGGTACCTGATTCTTCCGAATACAAGGGGTTTCCCCCTTCTTGGGAAACAGTGAAAAAATCTATGCTAACATGGAGACCTTACTTCCGTGGAAAGATGATTGAGGAAGAAGGGAGGCTAATCCCTGTAATTGATGATTACGTGTTATATATGTCAAAAAGAATGTACGAACTCTTGGTAAATATTTACTATACATTTAAGGTCAATAAACCGCCCCTTGAGGTAAATATAAGCATCGTAATAACACAAGAAATCGAGAAGCAGGAAGAAGCACTCGGCAGAACCTTAACCCCTGAGGAAAAAACTCAAATGTACTTGGACTACTCGATCGACCTTGCTATACTTAAGGACTTGGGGATCCTATCATGATGACCTTTACAGCTGAAGGGGAGCTAGAAGGAGACCACGTGAAAATTACCAGCGATAACACAGAGCTGAAAATAGGGCTTTTAGGCTCAGATTATCCAACGCCTGAGGAGATATTGCTATCATCAGCATTATCTTGTTTAATGTTAACAGTATACTATATAGCAAGGGAGAAAAACCTAAAGCTCAATAGTTTAAAGGGGTATATAGAAGGAACTTTAGATCCTAAAGGCTTTCAAGGAGATCCTAATATTCCTCCGGGCTTCTTGGAGATAAATTACGAAATAGAAGTTAGTGCCGAAAATAAGGAATTATTACAGAAAGTCTTAGATGAATCAGAGAGGAGGTGTCCTCTAAAAGATACTCTCACCAGAAGCATTAAAGTCAATGTTAAATGGAAAATAATTTAAATCTTTTTTAATAAAATCAATTTGTGATACGAAATGTCAGAGGAACTCATGAAGCCTGGGGAGAGGCAATTTAACGACATGATACCCTACATTATGGATTTGATAGACAATCTTAATACTCTTCTGGCCGAGAACGAAGCATTATTAAGCCAGAAGGGGATAGCCAGGAAACTTAGTGTAGTATTGTCGATAATGACGTTACACAGATACTATCCTCAAGTCTTCATGAAAGAGGTTTGGGATCAACTACTACAGTTAGTAGATCAGATGAAATCAATGCCTGAATTATCAGACAAATTAAAAGATATATTAGCAGACATAGAGAAGTTAAATCAGTTAAAGAAGGAAGCTGGGATTTGAATTTATATTGAATCTAGATAAATATCTCTTTTTCACTTCTATATTCTTGGTTCATCTTCTAACCCTTGTAACTCTTTTTAGACTAGTTGTTTAACATATCGACAAAACTTTTTATTCCTAGAATTAATTTACTTACGATGGGTCGTAAATCAATTACGACAAGTCGTAATTTTATAAACTTCCTGAAGTTCTTCGGACCAGCTTGGTTGGTGATGATGGCTGACATGGACGCAAGTAGTACTATTGGCGCTGTAGAGACTGGAATATCCTACGGTTATAAATTTGTATGGTTCCTCCTTTTGCTTTCCGTACCTCTTTTCATAATTCAGGAGGTCTCTGGAAGAATAGGCATAGCTACTGGGAAAGGCTTAGGTGAACTGGTAAGAGAGAACTACAATAAAAAGATTTCAATATTCATAGCATTACCCATGTTTTTAACGGACATAATCACGTATATTGTAGAATATATAGGGATAGGTATAGGTATGTCTATGCTAGGAGTACCACTAATTATAGGTATTCCTATAGCATTTATCCTTCACTTGTTGATTATCATAAAGAGAAAATATATAGTGACGGAAAAAATCCTAATAGCCATATCCACTACACTAATATTAGGTTTTGCTTTAACACTAGCCGTCAGAGGAGTAGAACCATCATGCTCTATCTTTTATTTCGAACCTACTCCAAACTATTTCTTTTTTCTGGCTGCTAACGCAGGGGCAGTAATAATGCCGTTCATGTTGTTCTTTCAAGCTTCAGCCACTGCAGAAAAGTTGGCTTCATTGGAAGGTTTTGAGAGGAAACTTGCGCTTAAGTTTATGAGAATAGAGACGATTATCGGTAGCGTAATTACGGAGTTCTTAATGGTAATGGTTGAAATGGCTTCAACTGGGATACCCGATTCTACGAACATTTATTCACCTAGCGACTTAGCTAGGGTGTTTTCCTCGATAGCAGGGTCTTATTCCCCTTATTTCTTCGGGTTAGGCTTACTGGGAGCCGGTTTTCTAGCTTTAGTCGTAATATCTCTAGGGAGTGCATGGGGTACTGCAGAAGCCCTTGGAATTCCTAGAAATAAGTCATATAAGTTATACTTGATAGAAAGTGTTCCGGCACTATTAGTAACTTTACTAGTCCCAAAAGATATGTTAGGAAATGTAGTATTAAACTTGCTCTCACTTTTCGTAATAATCCTTCTAGGTCCCGCCTTAGTTATGGGAATTCTTGCAAATAATCCAAGAATTATGGGAGAATATAAAAACAACTCATTTCAAAACGTGGTCTATTGGAGTAGTATTACCTTTATATTTATACTAGGTCTTCTGTCCCAACTCAGCTAGAAGATCACTTAGCCTTTACCTGCTTATTCTCTCCCATTACTATCTCCTTTCCGCGCCTCATCTTACTTAACGGCAATATTTCGAACATTCTAACTACCTCCTCGGGAGACATTTCCTTAGTCTCAGGAACGAACATTATTACAAATACTAATGCAATAATATCTAAAGCTGAGAATATCCTCCTATAGCTACCAATATCGTTATAATCCAATAAAATCTGTTGACTTCCTTGGTGTCTAATACTCTTAAAATATCCGCAATTGAATTGTAATTTCCTTTTAACATAGTATAACATTAGTTTAAAATTTTATAAAATATACTTAATATATAATTTTAATTATGAAAGTATAATCTACTGTGATGATAATTTAAACTCGATTTAAACTATATACCTAATCAACACGGAGACAAACTCGTCTAATGAAGGTCTATTTAGAGGGTCTGGTGATAATGCCCTCCTTAAAATCGCCTGAACATCGGGTTCTGCGTTTATATTTATCCAGTTATATGACAACAATCTTTTTGCGTTATGAACATATGTTAATGCCTCCCTTATTTTTCCTTGATTATATAGGTCTACTGCATCGCTCAGGACTTTTATATCAGGTCTATTATTATATCCAGTTAATGCCACATACATGGTCATTCCTAAAGAGAACACATCTATTCGGGGATCTGCGCCAATTCCCCCAATCGAGAACTCAAGCTGTTCTGGTGGGGCATATTCCACGGTGATCTGTTTGATCTTTCCACCTACTCTCACCGCACTACCCAAGTCTCCTAGTTTAATCACTCCTTTTGAACTCTTAAGTAGATTATAAACTTGTTCACCTCCTCCATTTAATTTTCTAGAAAAGAAAATGTTTTGCGGCTTAATATCCAGATGGACGTAACCTTGAGAGTGAATATAGTTTAAGGCTAAAATTGCCTCTTTTATTATAACGTAAACAATATATTTCCAGTACCTGCTGTTAAATAAGTTGGGGTTTTTCATTAAGTCCATCAAAGTACCTCCCTCTAAGTACTCCATAACGATCATGGGGGGAGAGTTAAGGTAAGCTTCCACGTCACCTTTTTCAATATTTTCAACAACGTTTGAATCTACGTTAATTGCATAAAGTTTTACCAACCTATCGTCTTTGCTCAAATTTATCAAGTTAGACGCTTCAGCCGCAAAGTCTAAAAAGGAGGAAAGTGGGGAATACGAAGTAAAAGTCTGATCAGACATTTTAGGTATCTTTATAGCGTAATATTTTCCATTCAATTCTGCTTTTAATACATAAGAGTTTCCACCGGTCCCCACTACATCGAGTACCTTGTAGTTGTAAAGGTTTTTGTTTACCCAATAGTTGGGATCCCAGTTCTTTAGGTCTATGGGGATCATATTGATTTTTACCACGTCTGAGGGATTTGCAATACCTTCCCTTATCTCGGGAATTAGGAGAACACCGTTAGGAAGTTTAACGTTTTCTACATACCACTTTACGGGGGAGTCCGAATTAATCTTAATGCTACCTTTAACCAAGTGGGGTTTATTGTTAATGTTAACAATGACTTGGGCATCTGGAGGGTTTATTACAAAAGTTATAGTCTTTAGTATCCTTGGCTTCGTACTTCCCTTCTTACTTCCACTCTTCTTCTTATTTCCGATTTTTGGGTGGCCTATGTAGCTTTTCTCTCGAAGAGGATGTAGACTAGCTAAAATGAACAGCCCACTCCAAGTTAGAGGAAAGACTGTATAGTTAATTATCGAAAGTCCAAAAATGTTCACTAAAAATGCGAGGAATTCTGCAAAAGAGAAAAGTACTGTTATTGCGCTTAGAACTATGGCTCCTTTTAACACACTTTGTGTGGAACTTATGATAACGCCGAGAGCCGGAAATACTAATAGAACGAGCAGGTACGGATTACTATCTAGATCAAGTATAGAGTATAAGACCGTAGACACAACAGCACCTAACAAAATTATCATAGCTGCTCTTCTTAATTCAGTCCTCGTCATAAAGAGTGCTGATATAATATCGTCTACAAAAAGCCCTAGGGCAATGAACCTACCGACTAGGAAGGGAGAAATGAATAACATGAAAAGCGAGCCTACAAAACCGGTTATTACCGAAATTACTAAGAAGATAATTGATAGGTCACCGCTATAGTAATATCTTCTCACATTAAATCTTATCGAACTAAACGATAAAATACCTTATTCCAGTGAAGTAGAACTTTTATACATTATAAGTTTAGTTTTAACAAGTTGAAGATCGTATCGTGGAACGTTAATGGCCTGAAGGCAATAACTAGAAAGGGAGCCCTCGAAAAAATTGTAAAAGACTATGACGTGATTCTCCTTCAAGAAATACGCTCTAACGACGTACCTCTAGACCTTCTTATATCTGGATTAAACATTTTAGCCTTTCCTTCAAAGAAGAAGGGATATAGCGGAGTTATGAGCATAAGTAAGCCAAAACCACTATCCGTGATAAAAGGTTTAGGAATAGAGGAATTTGATTCGGAGGGGAGGGTTCTTATGCTAGAGTTCCAAAAATTTTACATAATAAACGCTTATTTTCCGAGAGCAGGAGACGGGCTTGTTAGACTAGATTTTAAGATTAAGTTCAATAACGCTATTGAGAACTACGCACTGAGGCTTAGGGAAAACAAGTCAGTGATCATTTGTGGAGATTTCAATGCAGTTAGAAGTAAGAAGGACTCTAGCTTTTGGGACGAAACTGAGCCTGGCTTAACACCTCAGGAAAGAGAATGGTTGAACAACTTTATTAAAAAGGGTTTCGTGGACTGTGCGGAAAAGACATCAAGGATGGAATATACTTGGAGAAGTTACAAGTTTAAATGGAAGGCTATGAGAATAGACTACTGCCTTGTATCTGAGGAACTAGCTCCAAAGATTGTAGATTTTCAAGTCTTAAAAATCGAGGGCTCAGACCACTTACCCATCATGGTCGAATTGTTGGATTAAAATACGAATTCTCTAGAAGTGTAGCCAGATATTTCAAATCGCTTATCAGTAGCGGATCTCTAATTACTTGAAAATCTGTTTGCACCTTGTTAAACAACATCATAACATTAGGATAGTAATTTGAGATTATTTGCACAATTCTGTATAAATCCTCCTTAGTAGTATATGGTAAGTTCAGTTTAACTGCCATAGCGTCAAGTAAGTAAAGTATCGCTGACCAGTAATTATCTATTGCAGCTTGTAGTTGCCCTTGGGTTTCATACATGTTTCCCTTGTTCCACGCATCTTTATACAAAGAGAAAAATTGATTGGTATAATAGTGCTGGGTATTTCCAAATCCTAAATAACCTACTTGAGTAGCAATGCTAACTTTATCAGCGTACTTTTGGATCTTCTCGTATAAGAAATAGATGCCTATTAATACGGGAACTGCAGCCACCCACATTATAAGTGGATTAGGAACATAAAACAAAGAAGATTCTATTAGAGCAGCAAAGAAGAGTTCAACTGGGATGACTATGTATGTAAGCAAAGATCTTTTCCAGTCCCTCCAATTGATTACTGTATAAGTTCCAGCACCGACTGCTATGGCATATGAAGGGAGTTCAACCGCTGAGTGAGGTAGAAGTAACAAAGAAATTGCTGCCACTATACCCGGTATTCCGTAGTGAGTAGACACTACACTAATTACATATGCAGTATCCGCTATTGTAATACCGAAAACTAATATTCCTATGATAGGTATGAAATCGGCAGTAGCTATAGCTAGGTTATGAGGAAAAATCATTAACACCTTACCGAAGTAATTCGTGTTTTGAACTGAGTTCTCTAAACCATTATATTCCTGAAGAACAGAAGGGTTGTGCGACGGTATCGAGCTTATAACTAAGAATATTGCTAACTCGATTATCAAGTATATTAGTATAAGCTTAGATATAAGCCTCATAAGATTACAATAAGACAAACCATAAATAAAAGCTTTCATAACATAAACTCATATCCTTTCGAGGATCTTTAGTATAGCACCTCTCATGATTTCTTCTGCTATTCTGGGTTTTATATCTAGATATAATGACGTGTGATACCAACTCTTACCTTGAATAGTCCGTGCTATTAAAACAGCTTCTTCAGTTTTATTAAGAAATGCATCTTCAGCAGTAGAAAAATACTTTGAAACTACGTAGTGTGCTGCATCTGCAACAGCGTTATAAGGAAGGTAACCGCTTAAATAAGCTTCTAATTTAGATTTATATTCCACAGGGATTTCGACTTTTTCAGACCTTTTAGGTAAGACCCGTAATATATTAGCTAAAATTAAGGGATTAACATTAAAGTATACTTGATGAGCCGTCCTCAAGACCTTCTCTCTCAAGAGTTCAGACGCATGTAACGAAAGCCTTTTTGCGGTATCTGTCAAAGGCTTAATTACAATGATTGAGTACCCGTTTAATCCCTCGTTTTTTCGAGTGGAGAGATATATTGGTATAAAACCGTTCTTAATCCAAAAGCTTAGTACTTTGACATCAGAGGTAAACGAAGAACCTACCCAGTCAAGTCCTTCTTCTCTCGCTATCCTTACAATTTCGCTAAGTAAGGCTGAACCGTACCCTTTTCCTTGGTAATCGGGGTGAATGGCAATTCTTATAACCCTCCAACCTTTTGTAAATCCGAACTCGTATACTCTCTCGTACTTGATTAGCCTCTGGGGAATTAAGTTACCTGAGCTCTGTCCGCCGTTAAGTATCGTATTGATTTCACTTTTAGATAGTCTACCTTCTTCTACTACTTGGGCTATTCCTATTTCTCCCATAGCAAATATTCTTTCATAATGAAGATCTCCTAGTATCATCAGGTCGTCAGGGGAGTTTCTGTAATGTGCAGACACTAGGATTCCATAATAGTGCCTCAATAACCCTTCATTCTTAAATAGAGACTGTTTATCTAACTCCGTGACTTTCACCTCATTAACTTTTCTAGGTTTCGGCTCTGCGTCTAAGAGCATAACGTCGTATAAAAACCTCTCGACTGGGTCACCTTGTGCATAGCGTATAGGAGAGGTAAGGGTAATATGCTTAAACTTCACTTTCTCCCGCAAGAAATTGAGGTATTTGAGGAAGGCTTTACCACTTCCCTCGTATCCATGAATTGTAGATACTAGAACCACCTTTTTCCACCGGCTAGTTATATAATTTACCGTATCAAGTCCTAGTGCTGCGGCTTCATCTACAATTATCAAGTCTCCCTCATAGTCCTTCGCGAGATCGGGAGCGAGCCATTTTACTATAACCTCCTTTGAAGCCACGCTGAGGATTTTCCCATCTTTTGATCTCGTTAACTTATATCTTAATCCTAGAGTGTCTAACCCTTTAGTTAGAAAGGAAAAAATCTCCTGGGCAGAGAGATAGGTAGGAGAAGTAACAATTATGTTATCGAACTTGCGCTCACTAACTAGGAAAGATAAGAAAAGACCAGTTACAGAACTCTTACCCCTCCCTCTCGGAGCCGTTATGGCTAGTATCCTTTTGTCCTCTCCCTCCATAATAAATCTCATTTCCTCTAGGGCTTTATTTTGGTCTTTACTCTGACACAGTTCATGAAGCCTCCTATCTACGTGAGGGACTTCGGGAATGCTCCTAACCGGTCTCTGAACCTTTTGGGTTAAAGGCTTAAAACTCTCCCCTTTCTCGTCGATAACCAATACCCCTTCATGATTTTTAGCTAACCGCAGGAATCTCTCTTCAAAGAAGTTATCCACTTTGCCGTCCTTAATTAACGAGTTCTTAAATACCTTATTATTTTCTATATTGTCACTGTATAAAACTATTACTCCTCCTCCTCTGACCGAGTCTGATAGAGCAGAGATGTAATTAGGTCTAAAGTCATCCACTGCGTCTAATATCATTATATCAAAAGTCGCCCCAAGATACTTGGTATATCTAGAATAATCTATATCTATTACTGAATTGATGTTAAGAGACGATTTCAGATCTTGAATCCTGTCCTTGGCACCTTCTACCCATGGGTGAAAAGCATAACCTATACTGAGCGAACCTTTGTCCCTTCTTTTTATAAACTCCGACAGGAAATTAAGTAAAAAATACCTCCACCTTGGTGAGTTAATCAATACAAATAACCTGTAATAATCTCTCTTTCCTCTTTCAAGTTCCTCCTCCAGCATTAGGTTTTCTCCTCATAGATAGCCTTATTGCTATTACTATCACTAAAATAATCACTATAATTCCTATAATAATATATAGCCAACCCACACTATATTTTGAAGTCCCAACTTGAAAGGTCACGCCCTCATTTACTAAATTATCAAAAGCTGTAGGACTAACTTGAATAGTAAATCTATCGTTTTGAATGAAAGGAAACAGCGAACCAGATTGGTTCCACAATAATGTTAAAGTAACTTCATAGTTTCCTACTTGAGCACCACTACTAACATCCACGACATATGTAACATTAACCTCCTGACCTGGTTTTAAATCTCCCAGGTAAGCCTCAGAAGCAGTCAATCCCATCAGAGGATTTGATGAGCTTACGTGAGGATATATTACATCACTACTTCCTAATATTGCCTTCACATTTTGAGCTGTTACATTTCCTACGTTCTTAATCGTTAAAGTAATTGGAACTTTAGTAGACCCTGAGTTTATAGTAGGATAGTAAACATTAACTATCTCGAGGTCAGCTTTAGGATACACTTGAAGTTTGTAAGACTTGGTTATTTTACCACCATCATACTTTACTGTGAAGTTGAGGTAGTAATAGCCGGGGGATGTTGAGTTAGGAACGTTAATTAAGAACGTAGTGTTTATTATCTTACCCGAAGGTATAGCTCCTAAATCTACTTCATCGGGAGATACTACCGGAAGACCGCTACTGAGGAAAACACTTACGTTCTCTGCAATTCCTTCTCCGTAATTCAGGACTAGAAGTACAACTCTTACGTCATAATAGCCTGGGAAGACTTGAGGTGGAATCGTTACAGTATTTACTGTTATATTTGTCGGGTATATTTCAACGGGAACTAGCTCCTTGACACTCGCGTTCGAGAAGAATTTGATGGTAACCGGAATATAATAAACTCCAGATGAGACATTAGGGTATACACTAACTGTTATTGTTCCGTAGTTTTCCTCGCCTGCTGGAACTACTCCTATGTAAACCGAATTCTGAGATGATATTAAGGGATATCCACTCCTTATCGTCAAGGATACGTTTAACGCATTAACATCACCTAAATTTTTCACTAGGAAAGTTAAAGGTACTTGGGACTCGCCAGCCGACACTATAATAGGAGACTGAGGAGATCCCCATATAGTTGTAACGGAGAAATTGAGATAACCGTTCACAACTACTGTTAAGTTGTCTATAGTTGTCACACCGTTAAAATATTTTACTTCGACGGGAATACTGTATGTCCCTTCACTCGCGTTAGGGTAAATGCTTGAATATACCGTCACTGTGACGGGTTGCCCTATTGGCAAATACCCTACCTTTACTACGTTTTGTGAGAACTTAATAGGAAATTGATTCTTCAGAATTAAACTAACATTACTAGCTATTACGTTACCTGAATTTATCAAGATTATACTCAACGGTACGTTATTCTCTCCCGGAGCTACTAGTAGGGGAGATGATATTGTACCCCATACAGAACTTGTTGAAATTGAGACGTATCCTAAAATCGGAATATCTACAGAAAGCTCCTTAGTAAAACTAGTCCCATTAGGTAATGTTCCAGAAACTTCGTAGTATAACTTATACACTCCGTCAGTCACGTTGGGATATACGTTATATATAAAGGTAACGTTGATCGTATCACCTTGCTGAAATATTGGTATACTTATATTCTGGGTACCTTCATAGTAAGAGAACGTCTCAAAGGGGTATTTAGTTAAGGGGGTTATGTTTAAATTATAAACTGTAGAACCTAGGTTAGTTATAGATAATGTTATAGGGACTTCTGTCATCCCAGGGGCTATCAATTGTGTTAAGTGAGGAACCGTGATGAAGGACAGTCTAGGTATTGTTGCTTGACTAGGAATTATTGAAAAGGTAGTCGCTAAGATTGAAATGACAAAGATAACTGACAAAAGTTTGGTGACCATGTCATTCATGAAAGAAATAGATATATCTAAAATATTTAAAGTTAACACAAGTAGATTCGACACTCGAGGAGCTCAGCAGGATCTTTTCATCACTTCTCAGCCCTTGTAAGGTTCATCCTCTTTACATAAATTGGAAAAAGAGAAAATTAATTTTCTTAAACCAAGATAAGGCTGATCTCCTGCTAGTTCTGTTTTTCGTCTATGACATACTTCTCGACCGTTCTCAGCCCGGGCCACCAATTATATTTCTTTAGTATTGCCATAACGGCCGGTACCATTATCGGTCTCACGATGAATGTATCGAAAAGTATAGTTAACCCAACTGATATTCCGATCTCTTGCAGGAATCTCATATCAGCTGATCCTAAAGACATAAACGCACCTGCCAAAATTAGTCCTGCTGCAGTAACGACCAGACCAGTGTTCTTCACAGCCTTAACGATCCTTTCTTCTTCCTCTCCTTTCTCTTCTAGTATTCTAATTATAATGAACATGTCGTAATCAATGCCTAAGCTATACATTATAGCGAAGACTATCAGAGGTGATAACCAGTAAACTTGGTTAAATATGATGAACATTAACGCTATTCCGACTAAGGAGCTTAAGAGAAGAGTTAAAGACAGTCTTAAAGGAACAATAACAGAACCTAATACTATACCTAAATACACTGTTATTAGAATTATTGTCAGAGGTAAAACGAAAGTATAGTAGACTTGGACGGTATTATCAACGATGTAAATCCTCTCCGCATTACTGCCTCCAACCAAATAACCCATATCCATTATCTGTTTCGTGATGTGAATTGCACCGTCACTGAAAACAGGATATGGTATGTACGCCTCAATCAACGTATAGTTGTGAGAAAAGTAAAGGTTAGTTAGGTAGGTCTGGTTCTTTATTAATGTTGACCCTATAGAAGCAGGACCGTACACTAATCCGTTATTATCTATTATAAATTTAGATAGGTTATAGATCTGAGTGTAAGAAGAGTTGGGATTTCCCTTTATCACTATATAGTCCACACTATAGTTGAGAAAGTGGAGTAACTCTTGCTCACCTGCTACAACTTCACTATTAGGCGGTACTATCTCGTTTATGGCGACGTTAGTAGTATGGGTTATGAACGCACTATAACCTAAAAAGCCAAGTATTACCATCACTCCCAATATAACATACCTCCATTTGATCGCCGCTCTGCTCATAGTTTCAAGGTATTTCTGCCTTATGTCGTATGGATTTGGTACCTCTTTTCTTGGGAACTTAATGTACTTTTGTGGAATTGTCAATAGCACACTCCGGATAAAGAACAACGCGGGTATAAGCGAGGACACAGAAGCCACTACTAACGCTATGCCGATATTCTTCAGGAGAGGAGACGATGATATAATGAAGGACGAAAACCCTAGAGTTATGCTAAGACCGCTAAATAATAGAGCTCTTCCAGCTGTCCTGAAAGATTTTGAGACTGGATTCTCCGTACCTTTTCTCACTTCCTCAAAATACCTATATAGAAACAGTATCGAGTAATCTACTGTAATTCCAAATACTATAGGAGGAATTACCAGCCCTGATATATAATATATTTGGTAACCGAAGAAAGTAGCTAAGAATAGCAAAGCGTAAGCTATTTCGAGACCTATTACGGCACTTAGAATCAGTATCAGAATAGGTACTAGAGCCCTGATTAACAACACTAAGAGTATTGAAAGGAGTATCACCGTCACTATGTCGATTATTTTTAGATCCTTTTCAGTGGCTATTGCAGATTCCGCATAGATCGGAAGGTGACCGGTAACCGTCGCGTTAATGTTACTCATAAACTCCTCAATTTGTGTTAAACTTTCATTATTCGGGACTTGTATAATGAATAACCACTTCCCGTCTCGATGAAAATCAGACAAAGATATGGGCATTGGCTTAATCTCACTCTCGACTTGGTTGGTAGCGTAACTAAAAGGATCAACCAAAGCGTTCTCTGGCACACTCTCCCTTGTCAGAATCTTTACGAGATATGAATAGTTAGAGAAGTTCAATAAGGTAGAACGGACTAGTGACGTATTGGAGTAGTTCGAGAACGAGAATAGAAGAACGAACGGATCTTTGAATACGACTAAGCTTGCGTTCCTAGCCCTTTGTAACTCACTACCATTTAGCTGTGAGTATATGTAATAGAACTTTTCCGCTTCAGCTCCAACTGGATAAAACTTGTGAATGGGAATACCATAAGTTACGTTAAGCTCATATTCAAAAATGGAAAAGTTTTGCAAAATGTACGCTCTCTCTTTGGTAAGGTTTACGTATAAAGAATGAAGAGGCAAAAGTTTTTCGTATGTGGAGTTAATTATAGGCGAAATGAGTTTAAAGTAGGTTTGGTTGGATTGATTTAAGTAGTCATACGGTGTTATTAGTTTTGCATCTGACAAGTACTTAAGGGAATTATTTACTTCCTTGAACGCCTGGTTATAGTTTCCTGAGACAAGGACGTATATGTCGTCTTCTTCAGAGTAGTTAAAGTATTTAACCAATATTTGCTTTACGACTACACTACCGTACTGAGGCGTCAAGAAAGGTGCATCGGAGTAAATAAAATAATTTTGTATGCCGACAACAATTGGTGATAATAGTATTAGAAGAATGAACCAAGGTAATATTTGTAATCTCATATGACTTTGTTTTTCTTCAATTGATTAAAAATAAGTGTTCTAAAATTCATTGTTAAGAAGATAAATTTCGATTCATAGATGTTTTAGCATGTAGATTGTCCGAATTAACTCCGCATGGCTCCAAACCAACGGTGCTACAGATGTATATGAACTATTTGGTGCTATCTGTTCCGGCAGTACACCTGTAGAGGGAATGTGACCGAGAACCCAGTTGAGATATTTGGTCGCTTTTTCCTTATCGCCTTCTAGAGCGTATTGCTGGGCTAACCACAAGGTCGCCATATACCAGATGTTGGGTTTATCGGTTACCTTGAGATAACTATCGTTTTCATATCTTATTATACCTCCGTTAACAGATAGTCTATCCTCTATAATTTTCCTATTACTTATTACACGAGGGTCTTTTGCGTCAAAAACGCCTAATATTGAAGCGAAAAGGGTACTTGCATCAACCGTCTTATCAACACTACCGTCCTCGTAAATCGTCCTTGCAAAGTGATCACTAACGTAGAAACGGTTTAATCCTCTTTTAATTTCGTTGGCTGCAAAGAGATATTTTTCTTTTAAGTTCTCTTCGCCAAAGAACTCAGCAAACTTACTAGCAGCAATTAACCCAGTGTAGACTGCAAGAGACGTAAAGAAATGAGTACCGAGTCTCTCCTCCCATAGATCGTAAGAGGGTAAAGGAAGGCCAGACTCTTCATCTCTATAAGCCACTAGGAAGTCGGCTGCCTTTTTTATAAGTGGTGCGTATAAAGGTTTTATAAAATCTATATCGTTAAACTTTGAAAAATGAATCCATACAACATATATTAACAATCCTGTCTCATCTTCTTGGATTGGGATACTTCTCATAGTCCAAGGATGCCATGTGGATCCCCAATGACCATCACATGTGTACTTCTGAAACAAAAAACCGTTATAAAGAAGAGGTTTCGTAAATAGAAGTAAATTCCTAACTTGATCTTGATATCCTAAGAGTGTAAGAGCTATAGCCGCGAAGGCAGCATCTCTATGCCACACGTAATTATAAGTGTCTTTATTAAATCTCAATATATCAGTGTCCAAGGCAGCAGGGATTGCTCCGTTATTTTGCCAATGAGCGGCAATTATTAATGCACTTCTTTTCACTATATTATCGTAGTCTATTAATTTACTGAGCCACGCTTTCCAATAGTTCTGGGTTCTCCTTATTAGCTCTCTTGGACCTTTCCTAACTACGTAATCGTTTTTCCTCACTACATCCTCATAACTTGAACCACAAACTAACCAACAATAAAAGATCTTAGACGAAGAAAGTCTGATGCTGACAACAGAGTCAACGGAACCTTGTGCTATAGGGTTTCCAGATAATTCACCGTCTTCGGCGTCTTTCCAAGTACCCAAATATATACTCGTCTCCTTGTATCCAGTAGCATACTGATAAAACGGTATATCACACTTAAAGAGAAACCACTTGTCTCTTTTATAATGAATAATTGAGGATGTAAACGGATCATAGAGTGCCGTATCCCCTATGTCATTCCCATTAATGTGAAAATCATGGTGAAAGAAAATTCTCAAATCACTAGACTTTGATAAGGTAACACTAACCTCTCTTACAAAAATCTCATAAGCCATATCTATAGCGTCCACCAACTTTATTTTACTCCCGTTGAATTCAGCCTCGGCAAATGAAGATAGGGAGTTTTCTACATAATCAATCTTAGGATTAAGTTGATCTAACCAACTGAAGTCTCCGTCACTCCATACACCTAATTTAGCTTGATGCAGGTGATTATCGATGGGTAAAGGATAGTAGAGTTCTCTCAATATATAGCCCTGATCATATAATACTGTTAATTTCCCATTTCCTAGTATGATTAACCTTGTCATACAATAAATACAAACTTAGAATAAATTAAATTTTCCTTACATCATATAAAGATATTGTATAAAAGATGGTCTTTTCGGTTAAGGTTGATACTAATCTTAACATAAACTACTAGCTTAATTATTAACTAGACAGATATTGAATTTCTCCTATATCTATTGAAAAACTAATTAACAAGTTAAACTAGGACTTATAAAAGTTTTTCTCTCTGATTAAAATTTTTATATGCGATATCTTATTTGATATCTGAATGTTAAACTTCACCGCTCACGTTATGTTCGTAATATCATCTTCAGTATTAACCATTACTTACTTTATACTTATCACATACTACGGACTTAAATACAAGCCAAAGAAATATAATACTAATTTTACAAAATCCGACATTACGGTGTTAATTCCAGTATATAAAGAAGATGTAAGACTGTTTGAACAAGTAATAAAGTCAATAGCCCGAATAGGCCTTAAGTTAATAGTAGTAGGGGATGGTGTTGACGAACCCTACAGCATCATAGTAAAGAAATATGGGGGACTTTTCATAAGCCTTAAAAAGAGGTCAGGAAAAAGAGTTGCGTTATCTGAAGGGATAAAATATGTGACAACTAAACTAGTTCTATTACTGGATAGTGATACTACAATATCGAAGGATAGTGTAGAAAAACTATTGGCTTATATGACCGAAGATGTTGGGGGAGTAGGTGCAAACATCAGAATGATGAAGAGTAAAAAATGGTCCTATTACTACGCGGAGTTTTTCGAAAGTATGAGTGAATTAGTAAACAGAGCAGTTAATTACTTTGGGAGTGCTATAATATTAAGTGGTCAGTGTGTCCTATATAGAACCGATTTAATAAAGCCTTATGTATTATCAGAGGAATTTAGAAACCCTAGAATATTCGGCAGAAAAATGATCCTATCAGACGATAGAGATCTTACAGAATACGTGATTATGAAAGGTTATAAGGCCGTAAAAGCTATAGACGCTATAGTTTATACAAAACCCCCTAATGATGTTATGACTTTCGCCAAACAAGTAACCCGTTGGACTAGAGCTAACTACCTAATCTTTATAAAGGAAATAAAAGAAGGAGTTATAAATAAAAGAGGATTAATATATTCCTTTAACGTGACCTACCTAAATATGCTACCTTTGTTGTCAATTCTATCCTTATTTCTTGATATACACTTGATATTAAGCTCGCATTTGTTTGAGAGAATTCTAGAGAAAGGTATCTTGAACGTACTACTAACTGGGGGAACTCACTCATCACTAATCTTAGCCAAAATTTTTGAACATTTTTTACGACCTAGACCATCATTAATAGCGATGTTCATAATAACCCGCATACTACCTACAATCTCCATAATACCATTTTCCTATGCCTTGGCAAAACTAATCATGAGGGAAAAACTCAAGACTTTCCTAATAGGAACAATAGCATTAGTAATACAATACTTCGCGTCATTTTATGCATTACTCACGTTTTGGAAACAGAACTGGTCATCTAGAGACTCTTAAGTATGCTAACTGCAGTTTTACAGCATGCTGACAAATTGCTCACGTTTTGGAAACAGAACTGGTCATCTAGAGACTCTTAAGTATGCTAACTGCAGTTTTACAGCATGCTGACAAATTGGTTGACCACACTGGCAATTGCTTTCTATAATTTTAAAACCGCGTATTTTAATTCTTACATCGTAGTACCCTACAGCACATTTTGCAGGTACTAAGCCTTCGACTTCTATAACGTCGTTTAACTTCTCCACTTTAAGTATCTTTACGTTCATGCTAAGTCATATTTACCAATCTATTTCCCCGTTTAAAAACGGATTGTGCAACTTTTCGTAACCTAACGTCGTAAGAAAACCATGCCCTGGGTACACTGTTAGTAAATCGTCAAGCTCCATTAACCTTTTTAGGCTCTTCTTAAGGAGAGCCTTATCTCCTCCTAAGTCGTATCTACCGATGCTCTCGTTAAAGAGAGTATCACCGGTAAATAAGTTATTCTCTATCAAGTACGTAACACTACCTAAAGTGTGCCCCGGAGTCTCGAACACCTTAACTCTAATACCGTCAAATTCCATTTCTCCTTCTTTAACATAACCGTCTACGGAAATGTGAGAAGTTCGGGGATCGTTTTTAACCAACGGTTCATCGTTCTCGTGTAAGTAGAATATGACTTCGCCTAAGTGTTTCTTTAACTCAGGCACACCCAAAACGTGGTCGAAGTGACCATGAGTAGCAAGGATTGCCTTTAATTCTATTCCTCTATCTTTAATGTAGTATATAATTTCTGTTGGGTTCTCTCCTGCATCGATTAATATCCCTGAATTATTTTTAGTTACTAAATAGCAGTTAGTGTTAAGGTGACTCACTTCGAATTTCCTTATTACTACCATCACTCTAAACTTAAGGATTGATCTAATAATATTATCGTCATGCTATTAGTAATCCCTTTTTTACTCTTATTAATCGAAATTATTAAGTAACACTCTTTCTTTAAATAGAATCAATATGAAATACACCGAAACAGCTCCGAAACTCTTTATGAACACTGGGACAAAGTTCCCTAGGCAAATAATTTGGGCTATGGGAGCTATTAAGTATTCGTGTGCTAAAGTTAACGGTGAATTAGGACTATTAGATCAGCAAATAGCACAAGCTATTATGAAAGCATCTGAAGAAGTAATGGAAGGGAAATTTGACTCTAAAGTGATTGTAGACGTGTTTCAGACAGGTTCTGGAACCGGGTTAAACATGAACATAAACGAGATTATTGCAGAGAGGGCTACGGAAATTTCAGGGAAGAAAGTTCATCCTAACGATCACGTAAACCTCGGGCAGTCGTCTAATGACACCGTACCTACTGCAATACGCATTGCGTCAGTGAAAACCGCATACGAACTTCTAATTCCCGCATACGAAAAGATCATCACGTCTCTGGATAAAAAGGGTCAGGAATTTAACGATATAATTAAATCAGGCAGGACTCATTTAAGAGATGCTTTACCGGTAACTTTAGGTCAAGAATTATTGTCATACGCTGATGCATTTCAACACGACTTAGAAAAGTTGAAGGAAATACTGGAATACGTAAAAGAACTTCCCATAGGAGGTACAGCTGTAGGTACTGGGCTAAATGCACATCCTGAGTTTCAGGAGAGAGTAGTCAATGAGATAAACAAAATTGCTTCTATGGGCTTCAAACCCGCAAATAAATTCAGGGGTTTGAAACTTCTCACCGATATGTTAATGCTAAGTGGAGTCCTGAGGACTTCTGCAGTGAACTTATATAGACTAGGGCAAGACATAAGATTAATGTTTTCGGGACCTATGACGGGGTTTAATGAGATTGAACTTCCCAGCCAAGAGGAAATAGCTGGAAGCAGTATAATGCCTGGTAAAACTAACCCGGTAACTGTAGAGGCTTCTCTTCTAGTAAGTGCTCAAGTCATAGGTTTAGATCACGCTATACAGTTCGCTTCAATGCTAGGTGAATTTGAGTTGGCTATGGGTGTTCCACTAGTAGGTTACGATCTCGTAATGGAGGAGACCTTATTAGCTGAGGCATTTAGTAAAATGTCAGATTTAGTTATCAACGGTATGGTTCCAAACGTAGAAAAGATGAGAAGGTACGCCGAAAGTAGCCCCTCATTAGTTACTATCATATCACCCATAATCGGATATGATAAGGCATCTCAAATAGGTAAACAACTAGCTAAGGAGATGTCAATAAGGGAAGCACTGAGAGAATTAGGATATAAGGATGAAGAAATCAATACCATACTTGACTTGAAAAGACTAGTCAAACCTGGGTTTCCGGCTAAATGAAGGAGACATGCCTAGGAATAATAAGAGACGGTAATTTTTTACTCTTTATAAGAAAACTCAGAGGCTTAGGAGCTGGGTATCTAACATTCCCTGGGGGTAAAGTTGAGGAGGGTGAAACGCCCGAGCAATGTATCACTCGTGAAGTCAATGAAGAAATTAAAGTAAATATTGAGTCCTTTAGGAAGGTAGCCGAGATCTTGTTTATACATGGAGAAGAAGCAGAAAAGATGCACGTGTTCCTTATTACAAAGTTCACCGGAATTCCTACTAAAACTGATGAGGCTATACCTATGTGGTTAAAGGAACCCATTTATGAGGAGATGTGGGCTGACGATAAAATATGGTTACCAAAGGTTCTGAGCGGAGAAAATGTACGTTGCGAGTTTTACTTCTCTACTGATTGGACTGAATTTAAGGGAGGCTATTGTAATTCATGTAAATTTACATGATTTTGTAATTCTATACACTGAATTTCTTATTTTTTCTATACATTTTTCCTCTCCCTCATCACATTCGAAAATTTTGATATTGGTTCCCTTTATTTTGTCCAATACTTCCTTCTCTAATTTTTCTATGACGATTACGTCGTACCTTTCACACTGTCCTATACTCTCTGTAACGACATCAGTTAACGAATAACAGTCCCCCGTCCTTTGAAAGCGTATTATCAATTCTCATTACCTTCTTCATTAAATACTCTACTCGCCAAAGATAAAGATACATCATATCTAAAACTAGTGTTAAAATGTCCTCCTTCAAATTCTTCATAGATATGAGGGACGTTTAATTTTTTCATCTTATCGTGTAAAATCCTCATACCGAAATTAATCTTAAATTCGTCCCTTAAACCCACATCAAGGTAGATCAACCTGAGTTCTCGCAGATTCTCGTGATACCGGTTTACCATTCTCACTGGATCCTTCTCTATCCATTTTTTCCAAACTTCTTCTATAATTTCACCTGTTTCCGTTTCAAAGGGTAACTCGATATAATCGCCCTTAGGTGAGTAAAATGCAGCCATTGCTACTATGGTTAGTACGTTTAAATCCTCTTTCTCTTTCTTATTCTCCTTACTCCAAAACTTTTGTAGCCAGTCTTTGTAGTCCCTGAATTTTCTCAGGGTTCTGATTACGGAAGGAAACATAGGAATATAAATGTACTCGAAGTAAGCATCACCTGAGTGGTCAATTATTCCTTGAATTAGACCAGGATACTTCATTCCTAGTACTATTGCACCGTAACCGCCAGAAGATTTGCCCATTAGAACTATCTTGTCACTGTCGTATTTTTCTTTTAGATAGGGTATTAATTCCTTAGCTAAGAAATCTTCATATAGGCCTACTGCCGTAGAATTTATATATTGATTACCGCCTAACTTGGTAAAGAGATCTGGGAGTATTACCACTGTATTATTTATTTTATCCTCCTTAGAAAGCCTCTCTATCTTTTCTACAATGTTTTCCCCTAAAGGATCGTAGTTCAATAACGAAATGGAAGAAGATAGAAAACCGCTTAGATAGACAACTATCAAGGGTTTAGAAATATTGTCGGTGACTATGTGAACGACCTTCCTCACATTAGGATCTTTTAAAGGGTTATCTCTTAAAGCCTCGCTTTCTACATTCTCAACTCTTACAACGACCATTATAATCAACCATTTTTTACTTATATACTTATAAAATCGATATTACTATTCATGATACAAGGCACTAATACAATCCTTACACTAACGCTGGTCATAGCAACTTTCTCCGGTTTAGTTCTGAGAAGGCTTAGGATATCCCCCGTTCTCGCATACCTTGTGTCCGGTCTAATAGGAGAACTCTTAGGGTTGAATTATAATAATCCAGAATTCCAGTTTATCTCCTTTCTCGCTGTAAACTTATTGTCATTTGAAATGGGAGTTTCCGTTAACCTCGTAGATCTCAAGAAGATGTTCAGAAGGGCACTTTTCATAGTGATTATAGAATTTCTAATTGTTTATATTGTAATTTCTATAGTTGGTTTAGCGATCAAACTCTCTTTAACCCAGACTCTTTTACTTACCGTAATAGGCTTTAACACCAGTACATCAATTGCATTTAAGCTCGGGGAAGGTAAGCTAGACAAAAACGACTTCAAACTTATTCTCTCTGTTGCCTCACTTGAAGACACATTAGCTTTCGTCGCGTTAGGCATTATAACCTCAGGAGACGTGAATATCTTCAATCTACTAATCACCTCGCTTTCCTCATTAGCGCTTGGTTATGTTGTGTCAAAAGTTCTCATAAACCCGACATTACAGTATGCAAAGTCTGAAGAGTCTGTAATTTTATCTAGCGTAGCATCCGTCTTTTTATTCAACTTACTAAGTTCTATACTGAGCTTACCTTCAACGTTAGCTAACTTTTTACTGGGTATAGGTACTTCTTATGCGTCAACAGATCCTGAAAAGATAATTAGGTATATGAAACCTTTGGTTGACTTTACCCTAATTTTCTTCTTCTTTATTGCCGGAAGTTATCTCAAAATTTCTGGATTTATATTGTATTACATACTGGTCTCCATAATTCTCGTTTTAACAAAACTCTTTGCCTTTAGTACTGCCTATTGGTTTTCAGGAGTCGATTTCTTGAGGGCTTATGGAACTGGATTATTTATGACTTCATTAAGTGAATTCGGAATAGTTATATCTCTTACCGCGTTACAGCTAGGACTTCCCGTTACGATAATTTATAACATATCGACAGTACTCGTAGCTGTATCCTCTACAATAGCTAGCGTTTTAACTTCTAGAAACCAGATAGTCCTAAAGACTATAAGTAAGATGTATTTAAGGTTAAGGTTAGATAGATTCGATAGCTTAGTTAAAAACTTGGGTCATATAACATTTAAATCACCAGAAATTCTCACGTCATTCTTGAAATTCTCAATCCTAAGTATAACATTGACTTTTAGTTCAATATACTTAGCTGAGTTAATAGCTACTCTTTCTCCTTACTTAGCCTTGTTTTCATTGTCTTTACTAGTGCTGACTCCATTTTTACTGATACTCTTCATTCTTTACTATACTAGAAAAATTCAAAATCTAGAGTTTAGGCTAATGATACAAATATTCATGTGGGGGATCTTTCTGTTAATAATGATTAATTATACTGTATTACTAGCAAGGATAATAGCCGTCTCTCCTTTACTCGATATAATTATCTCAATCATAATTAGTACATTTGTAGCCATATTTTTTTACAGCAAAATATATAAATTAATAGAGGAATTAGATAAGTTATTCTAGGAATGTAAAAACATTTTCGGACAATTTAGATATCTCTATCTTTTTCTTAGGAAGTAGATATATAACTCCGTCCGAACCTCTGATTTCCATTGCTTCACCCTTCATATAAAATAACGAAACTAGAGCAGCAACCACAGCATCTATTATATCTTTCTTAACGTTATATCTCCTCCAATCTAAACCAATATTCTTAAGAGATGAAGTGGGATGAGTCTCAATCACTTTCCCCTTTAACATCCTTGATAGCTTAATTGCCTTGACCACGAGGCTCTCCATCCAACTCGGTGGTAACACACGATAACCTCGTTTGATCATCTGTTTGTCAACATCTCTAAATCCTTTACTGTAAGATAATGGAGAATCTATAGCCACTATTTCAGAAGTAGCACAAAGCTGAAGAATGAGGTCTTCGTCCCCCTCATAAACTTCTATTGTGTTTCCGTTCAGGACTCCGATTGTTGAAGGTCTCTTTACAGCTAAATCTATTCCGCAAAGTTTCAATATTAATCCCCTTATTTAAAGTTATGAAACCGCCAATTATTTTAATAAATTACAAGGCATATGAGAATTCTTACGGAGAAAAAGGGATGGAAATCTCTAAGAAGATTGAGAAGGTAAGTAAGGAGTACGGAGTTCCTATAATAGTTTCCGTTCCAGCAACAATGATACATAGGCTTAGTAAAGAAACTGAACTAACAGTATATGCACAACATGTTGATGGATTGGATCACGGTGCTAAAACTGGATCGATTCTTCCTGAGATGGTAAAGGACGCAGGGGGGAAGGGCTCGTTATTAAACCACAGCGAAAGGAGAGTTAGGTTAGACGAAATCCACGATGCAATTATAAGGATGAGAAGATTAGGGCTGGAAAGTGTAGTTTGTGTAGATAGATACGAATTAGTTCATTCTATGGGAATATTAAACCCTGATGCGATACTTATCGAACCTCCGGAACTTATCGGTAGCGGAGTCGCGGTCTCTAAGGCAAAACCTGAAGTTATTACAAGAGCGGTAGATGAAATAAGGAAAGTTAAGGGTGTTTACCTTATTGCAGGGGCTGGAATTACAAGCGGTGAAGATGTATACAAGGCTATAGAGCTTGGTGCTGACGGAATAGGAGTGGCAAGTGCTGTAATGAAAGCTAAAGACCCAGAAAAGGTTGTAAGCGATTTCGTGTCTCAAGCCTTAAAAGCAATAGATAAAAGGAGTTTAGTCAAATAACAAATTGAAAATAGTGTATTCGAGAGATTTATCTCCAAACACTCTTTTAACTAACTCTCTCAGCCTTTGTTTGTCATTTATTACAGCGTAGAGTGACACTACTGTTAGATACGCTGATATAAACTTTGAATCTCCTCCGACTTGTGTAGCGAAACTTTTGAATTTTACAGAATTAACGTATATATTACTTCCGTCAAATCTAGCTAGTTCGTTATAGGGCATATCTGAAACGTTAATTTTAACATTATCAAAGGTATAGCCGTTTTCCTCCAATATCCTTCTTACTACCCCTTCAACACATTCTATCTCTCTACATATCAACTTTATCGCCATCCGTTGAACAACCCTTTCATCACTAGTTCAGATAAGGTTGGGTTCTTCATTCAGTATGGAATTAAGTTGATTAGTAATAAATGTATCCCTTTTTAATGAGAAGGAATCTAGATACTCTGGCTACAGCTAGTAATATTAAGGAGAAAAGTATCAAAGTCGCTGATGCAGTTATGGACGCATTAAAATACGTCTGATACTCATTGTAAATATATACTGAGGCTACACAATCTCCGTTAAAGATCCATCCTTGAACGAACGGGGCTACGATTACAATAGAACCGAATTCGCTTATCGCCCTAGCCATTGAAGTTAGTCCTGATGAGATTATTCCGCCAACAGACATAGGAAAGATCATTTTGAAGAAAACTCTAAGTTCAGAGTAACCCAAACTCATAGCGTACTGTTCATATGATAATGGTAAGCTCTCGAAGAAACTCTGCATCGAACGGATATACACGGGGGCTGAGACTATTATTAAGGCTAGGATAAGCCCAAAATACGAGTAGTAGAAATTGATACCGTGAGAAGATAAGAACTTACCTACTATGTTGGTGGGACTATCTATGAACACCAAAGCTATTCCAACGAGTGGATGAGGTATTGAAGCCGGAATGTCTACTATACTTTCTATTATAGGGTTTCTATTTCTGGCTAGGAAGTAAGCCAAGGGTGTAAACAAGAAGATTATAACGACTATTGCGACGGAGGAGGAAAGGTAGGAAAGTTCTATAGAGCTTATTAATGCTTTTCCAAATGCGATTGATCTAACATAAAACGGTCCGTAACCGTAAACTATTAAGTATATTATAGGGATTGTTAAGAGGAGGGATAGAAATAAAGATATTACTTTAAACAGCCGTGAAGTTACCACCATACGTTAATACTCCCTCATTTAATAATTTCATAATTTGTGGTGGTACATCCGATGGCGATTCATAGAACAAAACTGGGTGAGTTATAGGAGTCACACCGAACATTGCTAACTCATTGACATTTTTAATTACAAATTGTATGAACTGTAATGCCAACTGTTGGTTTGGTGCATTCTTCGGTATGGTCATATATAAGTACACTGGGTTACCGTATATCTTTAGAGTCTGTCCGTTTACAGTTATTTTGTAGAAGAAGAAGCTGTACCAACTTGTCTCGTTAGGATAATAACCGAAGCTTAGCCATGGTGGTAATTGCAAATAGTCTAGGTGTTGAGATATTGCATAGGACTTATAGGAGAAGACGAAGTCGAGTTCTCCAGCCTCTAATGGGGCTACAAAGTCAGCAGTATTAGGCGCACTATGAATTACATTGCTTTCATTAGCTAAGTGTATAAAGTAATCGAAGGACTTATTTGCATAAAGGTAACTAGTCATTTTTAGGATCAGATAACCGTATAATCCTTCTGGGTCCGAGCTCGGGTTGGATATACCTAAACTAAACTTAGTAGTTAGTAGATAGAAGAAGTTATACCAGTACTCAGTACTGTTAGTCTCCATTGCCATAGTGTAGTTGCTGTATAACTGGTTCCAATATGGGTTCATCGTAGTATAATTAGAATACACTAGAGCCATCTGGTCTGATATAAAGGCTATTGTCCAACCCGGATTATTCTGCCCTTCTAACTCAACAGCCTGAATATAAGCTACTGGAACGAAGACATCTGCAGGAGCTCCTTGGGCAATTTCAGCCGCTAACCCAAAAGAACCACCGGGATTTATATCAACTGGAATACCGTATTGCTTCTCAAATTGTTTAGTCAAATAATCAAATATCGCTTTATAAGCCCCAGCGACATAAACTATGACAGTATTATTGTTAGCCGTTGAAGGTGTTGTAACGGATGAAGTAAAGGTAGTTGAACTAGTTGTCGTCATAGAGGAATAAGTAGATGACATTGACGATGTTGCAGAAATACTAGAACTTCTAGTTGGGTAATATAGTAATAAAATACCCGATATTGCTATTACCGCTATAAGGACTATTGCTATTATTATATAAGAAGATATGGCCTTAGCAATTTTTGTTCCTTTATTCATATTACTAAATAGTGATATTACTATTAATAAATATTACTTTAGGAAAAGATTAAATATTATAAAGTAGATAAAGTATAGTTAACATTTTTTGAATCTTTGTTGAATTAAAAAAATTTTTTAAAAAAAAAAACACAGAGGTAATATTTCTTACCTGAGGGATAAAAATTAAGTAGAAATTACATAGAAAATTTTAATTCTAATTTGTTCGAATTTAATCCCCTATATCCAATATATACACATTGTTAACATTATTTCCTGTAAAACCAGTTTTTATTGTAACACCGTATTTCTCAAGAAGTTCATAGGACGTATGATTTATTAACGCATTATGGATATCTACACTGTTAATTTTTAGCTCGTTATCCACATAACAACCTGCATATTCACTATTTCCGTCAATACCGTCAGTGGCGATGGCATAAAGCCTTGCATTAGCTTTAATATATTTAAGAAAGCCCAAGCAAATTTCACCGTTTCTCCCTCCTTTTCCGTGTTTCCCTGTTATCTTTACGTCGGGTTCGCCCCCCAATAACAAGACTTTTCTTCCGTTCGAAACCCTGAACTGAGTATTCGCTATGCCTGCTAATTGAACACCAAACAAATACGCATCGCCTCTCACTTCGCTGCTTAATATCTCTGAATTCTCTATGTCAGACTTCAATCTCGTTAACACAGTTTCGATATCGAGAATCTTAAAGGTGTAGCTTTTTACTTTTAACGTCTTTGGCGTCTCTTTCAGAAACCCCATATATTTCTCTAAGCCTATATCTTTCATAATCCTCTCGGCTTCCTCTTTTGTAGAGAAGTCTAAAATTGTAGGCCCACTGCCTACGCTCGAAAGATCACCTCCAGGTACATCACTGACAACCAACGTTAAAATAGGAGATTTTGAGTACTGCGCTAACCAACCACCCTTAATAAGAGAAAGGTGTTTTCTTACTATGTTTATTTCTTCAATACTTAAACCCGATGTAACCAGAGCATTATTAATTTCTTTAAGATAATTTAAAGAAATGTCTGAATACTCCATTAGAGCTGAAGCTCCTCCAGAGATCAAGAAAATCAACAAGTCGTAATCTTCCTTAAATAACAAATTGATAACTTTTTTACCCGCTTCGTAACTACTTTCTGTAATATCCGGGTGTGAGGATTCTAACACCTCTAAGGGTAGCTTGACGTTAGTGTGACCTTTCGGTGTAATTACAATACCGTTTTCTATTTTCATTTTATCGAGGAAAAATTTTGCCATTTTTAAGGCAGACTTACCAACAGACACGAGAAGAGGCTTTTGAGTTATAAAGGAATAACCTTCTACGTTTATTTTCCCATTGGAAATACTTACCTTGCTTGATAAAGCCTTATAAGAGTCACTATAATCAAGAATTCTTTTCACAATTTCTTTCACTTTACTGTCCAAAAACATCTCTAATCCTTCTTAAAGTAGTCCTTATATAGCTCAGACGCTAGTTTCTTTCCCTTTTTAGTTAAGTCGTAATATATCCCTTTAGGCTTGTGATCTAACTCCTTAGCTTTTACTTTAAGCCAAGGTTTAACCGAGGATGTTACGCTTCTCTTAAGTGCCCCTTGAAATCTCTGTAATAAACCTTTGTCCTCTAGGTCTTTACACGCTTTCTCGATCTCGTCTTCGTTATATTTAGGTGCCCATCCTGACTCTCCTAGCAGTCTTCTAGCCATATACCAAGGGTTATCTGGGCCGTATTTATAAATATGAACTAATATCTTCTTTTCAAGCTCCGTTAGGCTTTCCATTTACCATCACCTGTTCAGCTAGAACTTTAGGTATTTCGTACTTTTTTCCGCTCATATCCTCTAAGACTATATCACCATTATCTTTCTTTTCTAAAATTCTGAACCTACTGCCAGGAAGAAGACCTACTTCACCAGCTTTAGCTAGAATCCATTCTTCCTCCTTAACGATCATTAGAACCTCAACTACCTCCCCTGGTTTAATATTACTCATTATCTCTCCTTTTATAACTCCTCTTCCTGGTATCGGATGTCCGTGAGGGCATATCTTGGGATAGTTTAACACTGAATCTATTTTCTCCAACACATCGTCAGGCCATATATGTTCAAGCCTGTGAGCTATTTGGTGAGCTCTTATCCAGTCCAAACCTAAAATGTCAGTAAGGAGTCTCTCTGAAAGCCTATGAGCTTTGATGAGCCTTTCAGCTATTCTTTTTCCCTCGTCTGAAAGTAAAATTTTCTTATCTTTTCTTATGATTAATCCTAGTTTTTCCAGTCTATTCAAAGCTTTACTTATAGTCCCAGGAGAAATCTGAAAAATAGTAATCAGGTCGGAGACTCTAGCGTAGCCTCTCAATTCCTCAAGCTCATAAATTTCTTTCAGATAATTTTCCAGAGGTTCCGATAACTCCTCGGTTTCCATTATTTCACTATTATTTTTGTCTTGACTGTTTGTATTAACCTTACTGATTTGTCCTCTCTAACGAATACGTTGATATTTGCACTGAACTTACCTTCATAACCCTCAGCTTTTAGATAGTCCACAGTCTTTTTTAAAGCCTCATCAATAGCTGATGAAATGTGCTCATGATATTTGCTACTGCTAAATTTAGAGGGAACTTCCACCGATTCGATCTCAGTAACAGCATAGTATTTTTTCTTATCTCCATTCGTCTCCATAACTATCCATAGTTAAGTTTGTAACAACAAGAATTAAAGGTTAAGGTTTTATTTTCGTATCAATGAAACGGAGATGAAAAAATATTTACTACTAAACGTAGAATACAGTATATGTATAAAGTGATTTTTAAAGTTAATAGTAATGGTAAATTTACAAATTCATTGAAAACACTTTCAAAATCTGGATTTATTCCAATTTACTTTAAGAGGGATAGAGGAATTGAAGAATATACAGCTGTCTATAGAAGTAATGATATAAATGAGGTGAAAGAAGCAATTATGGATTTTGCTTATTTATTATCAAAGGAAGGGAAGAGTGGTAGCTATGATTTCGCTAAAATATACAAAATAGAAGACCAGTATTTAGGCAAAGTAACTGGTGGGAGTTTAGGTGCGTTATTAGGTTATCAGTTAGCTGGTATTGCAGGATTAATTCTAGGAACTTTAGGGGGAATATTTTTAGGTGAGTTACTGGATATCGAGTTAGGTCAAACACCGGTGGGGTTATTAGCATGGCCAATCCAACAATTAACAGAATAACTAAAAGAGGATTAAATCTCCTCATTGGCACATTAATGTTCATTACATCGCTAGTATTAATTATAAAAGTTCACGTCTCTTTTACGGAGGTTCTATATACGTTAAATCCTTATCCGTTTTACTTTTTAGGGTTGTTTTTTGGTATCGAAAGGTTGTTTTACTCTATAACAGGTAGTACAAAACTTTTCTCTCTAATGACCGGGTCTGGAGAGTTCTCCTCATTTACCAATATTGCAATATTTCTGTTCTTCCTAACCTTCGGAATATATGTATTAGCTTACTCTTTCCTATATACAAGTCCTATCTTAATAATGCTCAACGCTCTGAACGGTGTCAGTTTTCTACTGTACTCCCTGAGTCTATTTAAGGCTTGGCACATTTAAACAAAGTCCAAGCACCGATTTTCTGATATTCTATTTTTTCAAATCCTACTTCCTTTAATAATTTGATATAATAGTCTACTGGAAACAGTTCTAATTTCCACCATTTTGCAAGAAACCTACTGAACGAATTATTATCTGTTAATACAGATGAGACAAACTTACCTTTTCCTTTTAACACTCTGAAAATTTCATTCAACACTACGGCTTTCGAAGGGATCATATGCAAGACAAACATAGCCGATATACCGTCAGCTATCTCGTTATCAAAGGGTAATCTATTTGCATTAGCTCTAACTGCTATTACATTACTTCGTTTTCTCTTCAGAATTCTCAGAAATTTAGTCGAAATATCTATTCCGATGCATACTTCGCATTTAGTATAGTCGAATAATTTTCCAGTACCAGTTCCTATATCAATTACTACATTTCCTGATACATATTCTCCTGAACTTCTCATTATAGACGAGTATGTCTTTCCACCAGAAGTCAAAAACATACCAATAGGAGCCCATAATTGCTCATAAACCCCTGCTACTCTCTCTAGTATGTCAGGGTTTTCGACTTTTTCGTCCTTCATGAAGTCTATTATCCCATCTATTTCCGTAAACGAATGACCGTTCTCACAAATCCATTTGTCCTTAAAGCGTGAGCCGTCAATAGGACAGCGAAAAAGATTAAGCATAATTCAATTAACCTTTATTCCTTTATTAAATTTCTTGAGGCATATTCTATTAGATCTTTTAAAGTAACGATCTCTCTTTTATTCACAATTGCACTACCTATATTTAGCCTTAATAAATCCTTAACTACAACATTAATTGGTGTATTCCTCGCGACATTGTAAACTTCAGGGATCATAACTTTACTCACATCACTATTTAAGTCCAATTCTGGGTAACCGTACACAATATCCCTTGCAGATATTATCCCATATAAATCCCCCTCGTATACGGGGACGTGCCTAATTCCGTTATTTATCATAACGCTAGCTGCTGTCCTGATCCTAGCATAAGGGGATACTACGATAGCTTGTTTAGATATCGAGGATATACTATCGTGTACGTTATCCCACTTTACCTCTTTTATTACGTCCTTATATGTAACGATCTTTAGCCTACCCTCTCCTTCTATAAATACCGCGTCTACTTTGTTACTTAGCATGTCCCTAATTATCTCACCTAACGATGGATTAGACTTTATGACCGGTTTAAGCCTTGCCTCCTTAAGTCTCTCATCTGCTTCACTATATAAGATGTGGTATAACGCTTCCTCTACTGTGAACAGACCTATTATCTCCCTGTCCCGTAGCACAGCAATCCTTCTTATCTTGTTTGTCTTCATAAAAAATATGGCATCTGTAATATATGACTCCTCTGTTATCGCTATTACATCATGACCCTTTATCAATCCTAACTTCACTTAAGTTTAAGCTTTTCATCAAATTATATAACGTTAATACACGCGGATCCTTAAAGTCGAGTTCTTTTCCATTGTCGCCTATCAATTTATCCTGAGTATAACTTTCGGTAATGCATTCTTTAACATAATCAATTATTTTTCGTGAAATAAGATCGGATTCCTCCGGTTTGGTGATCTCAAAGAGTCTACCAAACTGTTTATCCTTATAACCCTCAATCAAGACGACATCCGCGGGGATTATTTCTAATACATCCTTAACACTAAACCTGCCCATTATCATGCCTTTTTGGTTAAGAAATACCACATAATCAGATCCTGCCTCCCAAAACCTGAAAGTGTCTTTGCCTTGAAGATCGATCTCGTGGTGAGAATGCTTAATTACTGCAATCGATAACCTAAGGCTCTTTAATTCCCTAACTGCTTTTTCTATCGTTAGAGTCTTGCCTGAGTCCTTCTTTCCTATTACCTGAATTATGCATTTATTCATAATTAACTTTTATTTTCAACCAATCATATTTTAAAATAAATGCTAATACCGTTAAGCGAAGCGAGAAAGCTTATAGATAATACTGACTTCAGAAAAGCTCCTATTGAGAGAAAAAGCATATACGATGCCGTAGGTAAGGTAGTAGGCGAAGACGTATATGCAATGAAGAATATACCGGATACAAACCTCTCTGCCATGGATGGTTTTGCATTTAGAGTTAGCGACTACAATAAATATGGAGAACTAAAAATCGTAGGCTCACTTCATCCCTCCTCTTCTGAAATTCCAGAACTGAAAGAAGGAGAAACGTATTATGTAACTACCGGTTCCCCCATACCGAAAGGTGCAGACGCAGTAGCAAGAATCGAAGCTAGTAAAGTAATGGGTGAAAGGGTTAAGTTTATAGAGGAAGTTTTCGAAGGAAAGGACATTAAATTTGTAGGAGAAGACATATCGGAAGGGAGCCTTATAATAAGTAAGGGAGAAATTTTAACTCCTTACCATCTAGGAATTCTAACAATACAAGGGATTAAAGAAATAAATGTAGCAAATGTGAAAAGTTGTGTCATAGCATCAGGAGACGAGATAGTACCTTATTATGAAACTGGAAAAATCCCCGATTCTATTTCACCCATTCTTCTGTACTTATTAGGAAAATTCGGAGAAAGTAAGTACTTTGGTGTCGTCAAGGACAATAAAGAAGAGATCATTAACGCTATGAAAAAACTCTCGGAGGAATGCAGCTATATAGTCCTCATTGGTGGGTCTTCAATGGGAGACAAAGACTACTCAAAGAAAGTAATAAGGGAGATGGGTACATTACTATTTGAAGGAGTTGCTGTAAACGTGATAAAAAGAGGAGGGGTAGGTGTGATAGGTGACATTCCAGTAATTAACCTCCCTGGACAAGTGGTTTCTGCAGTCACAGTATTCCACGAGCACGGTTTACATATATTGTCGAGAATGATAGGAAAAGAAGTGAGAAAATTCTCCTATTATTTCCTTGATCAGGATATAAGCGTAAAGCACAAAATGGATTCCGTCTTCTTATTCAGAACTGAGGGAGTATATGCAAAGCCATTGAGGTGGGGTACAGGTCTTTATAGTGAACTTGCTAAGGCAAACGCTTTCGGTATATTAGCTAGAGATAAAACGTATAAAAGAGGAGAAACCGTTGAGTTACAGCAATTCCTCATTTGACGTGATTATATTAGCCGGTGGTGAATCTAAGAGGTTTGGAGAAGATAAGTGCGATCACGAGTTTAACGGTATTACTTTTCTCCAGAGAGTTAGCAAAGAGTTTAGTAATCCCATAATTATTACTAATAAGTTAAGAGCAAATCTGAACGGAAGGCAGATCATAGATCATGTGCGGAAGGGTCCAGTTAGGGGACTTGAGATTGGAATTCAATACGTCAAATCCGCAAAAGTTTTCGTTACGGGATGCGATTTTCCGTTCGTAACACGTAATTTAGCTGAGTTCTTATGCGGTAAGACTGAGTTCGACATCTCGATTGTACTAGTTAACAAGCCCCAGCCCCTTTTGGCTTGTTATAGTACAAGTTTTCTTCTCCAGAATTTGAGTAAATGTAAGAAGATGATGGATTTACTCTCTTTAAGTAAGAAAACATACTTAGTTGGAATACGTGAGCTCGAAGTAAATAAGATAAACTTACTAGCAGTAAAAAACGTTAACACATGGTTAGACCTGAACTTCAGCATCAGGGATATCAGGGCAAGTGAAAGTAAATTAGTATTCTCGTCTTTTTAAGGTTCTCCAATAATTATTACTTGTGTTAGTTCCGTTTGTCCCAACACCGGACGAGGTCGCTAGGGAAATGTTGAGGTGTGTAAAGGCTGGTAAAGATGACGTTGTCCTAGATTTAGGTGCTGGAATAGGAAAGATTTTGAAAATAGCTAAGGAGGAATTTAATGTAAAATTAGCTGTAGGAGTAGAAATCGATAGAAAACTATGCAGAGAGGCTTATAAAAATAACGACAGAGAATTTGAAATAATTTGCGGAGATATGTTGACTCTAGCCCCGATCTTACTACCAAAAACAGACATACTAGTCTCTTACCTATCAACAAGGACAAACGAACTTTTAGAACCATTAATAATCCAGAATGGTAAAAAAGGACTAAGAGTTGCCTCTAACGATTTTCAATATCCAAACCTAAGACTAGTTGAAAAAAGAAGAGTTACGGCTGAAGGTATATTAGGGCCTACAGAACACACGATATATTGTTATGAGCTATGAGAGTTTGTACTCTCTTCTCCGGTGGAAAGGATAGTACTTTCGCACTTCATTGGGGTGTATTCAAAGGTTTTGAAGTAAATTGTCTTATAACTCTCCTTCCGAGAAAGGACTATTCATGGATGTTTCAAGTCCCTAATGTTGAGTTTACTAAATATCAAGCTGAAGTGTTAGGTCTGGACATAATTCAATATCATACATCTGGAGAAAAAGACAAGGAATTGAACGATCTAAAACAAGCTTTAAAATTAGCTAAAGAGGTAAAAGGGATAGAGGGAATAATAACGGGGGCATTGCTTTCGGATTACCAAAGGCTGAACATAAATATAATATCGGAAGAACTTGGACTGAAAACTTACTCGCCCCTATGGAGGAAAGATCAAAAGGAGTATATGAGGGAGTTAATAAGAGACGGTTTTAAATTTATTGTAACATCCGCCTCTGCTTACGGTTTCCCGTTTGAGCTAGTGGGTAAAGTTATAGAAAGCCAAGACGTCGAGAACATAATTAAAGCCGCTGAAAAATACGGTTTCAATCCGGCTTTCGAGGGAGGAGAGGCCGAGACATTCGTAGTGTATGCCCCACTTTTTAAAAGAGAATTAAAGGTAGAAGGCGAGAAAATTAAGATAAGTGAATACGAGTGGAGATTCGTAATAACACATATACGTTAAGGAACTGCAGGTATATTGTAAATCCTACCGGTGAGATAAGAAAGAACGAGAATATAGTAATTCAGAACGGTAGGATTAAAAGTATCGGTAGGGAATTAGAGGGAGATGAGATAGATTGCTCTGACTATATCGCAATCCCCGGTCTGGTAAATTCACATACTCATTCCCCGATGACAGTCCTAAGAGGTTATTATGATGATGCTGAACTCGAAGATTGGTTAAACAAGATATGGGAATTTGAGAAAACCAAATTTACAAAAGAGTTAATGAAAATTGGAAGTGAGCTTGCTATTCTCGAAATGCTAGGGAATGGGACGACATCTTTTGTAGATATGTACTTTAATCCAGATCAAGTAGCGGAACTAGCGGAGAAATACAAGATAAGAGCTTTTGCAGGATACACTTTTTTAGATAGTTTATTCGACCCATACGAGATCGATAAAAAACAAAGGAGGTTAAAAAAGAACGAGTATTTTGTACCCATAATTAACGTACATAGCATTTACGCTGTATCGGAAAATACTCTGAAAATTGCAAAACAGTTAGCTGAAGAGCTACAAACTTGGATACATATACACGTATCAGAAACTAGAAAAGAACTCTATACTATTAAGGAGAGAAATGGATTATTTCCCGTTGAGTATCTAGCTAAACTCGGATTAGTTAACCAGAAACTTCAGATGGTTCATCTAGGCTGGGTAGCGAGCTGGGAAATAGAGACTATTAAGAGAAATGGTTCCACCGTTACTTACTGTCCCACATCGAATATGAAACTCGCCACCGGAGGTAGCTTTCCGTTTAAAGAAATGCTAAAAAATGGTATTAACATTACCTTGGGAACTGACGGTGCAGCAAGTAATAATTCACTAGACATGTTTCAGGAAATGAAAATCGGTGTATTGCTTCAGAGACAGATGTATTGGAATGTGGAAACCAAAGCAATTGACCTATTCCGGTCTAGTACAATAAACGGCTATAGATTATTGGGAATTAAAGGAGGGTTAATAAAGGAAGGGTACGTTGGTGACTTGGTTCTGATTGACAGTCATTTTGTTTACCCTCTTTCACAAGACAAACTCTTCTCTCATTTAGTTTACTATGCAGACGGCAGATACGTAAGTAAGGTGATAATTAACGGTATCATCCATGATAAGGACAATATCCAGAGAATTCTAACTGAGAAGGTAAAATTACTCGAAAATAGCTACTTAGATTCTATAAATCCATCTTGATTTTGAGCACTCACTATACCTTCCGAGGTCTCTGAGATACTGAACTCCTGATCTACGAGCTTTGCCATACTTTCGGCACAATTCCTTATATCTTCAAGGATTTTCTCTTTGAGTTCCTTATATCCTCTTGTCTTATACAGATATCTTGGCCTCCCAGCCTTATTTCCAGGTTCTTTTATCCTCATAACAAGACCCATTTCAAGTAATTTGTTTAAACTTCTGTTGATCGAAGCCTTTGAGAGCTTTAGATCTTCCTCAAGATCCTCAGTCCCTTTAGCATCAGCCTTAGCCAAGGCAACTAGTACTTGTACGTCTGTTTCGGATAGTCCATAGCAGAAAGATAGTATATCTACTAGTCCCGCATCTTTTCCTGAAGGTAGCTTTACTCGAGCACCAGAAATATGTGTTTGAGACATTTGTATCACAATTTATGATTCTTATCATGCAAGTATTTATATTTTTTCACAATAAAATTTTTCTCATAATACAAGACAGATATACTTTCTATTCATAAATTATGTCAGAGATTATTAAAATAGAGTTATTATACAAAACTAATTCTACTCTTATTTGTGGTAATATTAATAATCTTATTTAAATCTGACTTTTCATCACTATAGTAAAGTTTTAAATTGAGTGCACTAATATGATAAATTGGAGGTAAATTAAATGAGTGTAGAGGAAATAGTTAAAGTTTCACGCAACTATCAGGTGACAATACCGGCTAAAATAAGACAAAGATTCCAGATAAAAGAAGGAGATCTAGTAAGAGTGATCTACGACGAAAACGAAAACGTAGTAAAGATACAAGTACTTAAGGAACCTTGGAAGTAATATCTTTATTCTTTATAATACATTCTTTTTCATAAATCATTTTTATTGCTCCTATGTATGTCTATTTATGTACATCGATGTCCATGCTCATATAGACTCAAAGGAATTTGATCAGGATAGAGATGCGATAGTAAATGAATGTGAGATAACAATTGTAAATGCAGGAGTAGATCTCGAAAGTAATCTTAAAAGTTTAGAACTAGAAAAGAAATATAAGAACGTTATAGCTGCTGTAGGTTTCCATCCAGAATTCATTAAAGATAAGGAAAATGAGATAGAGAAATGCCTGGAGCTGACAAACAATGCTAAAATCATAAGTGAAATAGGTCTTGATTATTATTGGATAAAGGATAGTGAATTAAGAAAGAACCAAATTAAGGTTCTTTCTCTCTTTCTAGAGAGAGTTGAAAAACATAGAAAAACTTCTATAATCCACGTCAGAGGAGGGATAAATGATTTGCTCGCCTTATTACCATCTTACAAGGTTCGTTTTGTTATTCATGCTTATGAAGGTAGCATTAGAGACGCGAAAAGAATACTTGATCTCGGTGGTCTTATTTCAGTACCTCCAGTACTAATAAGGGATAAATACAGGCAAGAGATAGTAAAAGAGATTGACTTAGATTATCTAATGACGGAAACGGATTCCCCATTTCTCGGTCCCGAAAAATACGTAAGGAATAAACCTTGTAACGTGTCTTTAACAATTAAAAAGATAAGCGAATTAAAGAAAATTGAAGAGAAAGAAGTTATTCAAAGAATAAGGAAAAATTTCAGAGAAAAAATATTACCTTAGTCTTTAGACTCTTTTTCATCTGCTGGAGCAAAGTAAACGAATAGATAGTAGGCAATAAACCCTATAAACGCCGATACAGTAAACGGCAATACATAGGGCACTGCAACAGCATGTAAAGTTATTTCAGTTATCTCCCATACTAGCCCTGCTATAGCTAAGACATATCCTAAAGTTAAGAGTTTAAAGAAACTGACCATTTATTTCACCCCTCAACAATAACAGTTCCCCATAAGGACATAACATAACCCATATCTTCTCCAGTAAGTAAATTAGACATTCCGTCTAGATCGTAATTATAGAATGCCGGATAAATTATTCCATATACGTAAGCTGGAGCCTTAGCAGTGAAGGTGAATGTCATTGGAGTATTGTACTGTATCTTCTGAGGAGTAGCAGCTGGAGTTATAGTACCGTTCCACCATACAGCATACACATCAACGTATAAGTCCGTAATGGGAGAAGCTACACCAGTAACTGAATAGTTATTTAGCCAGTTATGGTCTCCAGATGGAGTTGGAATTATTATGTTCATTGTTACAGTGGAATTTGCATTAACTACAAACGTTGGCCCAGGTATACTGTCGTTAAATGCAGCATATTTATCGGAGACAACTGTAAGTACAGGGTTTGGAGAGTTCTCAACTATTATTGGTGGATTATAAGGATCACCAACCAAAGCACTGGTATGAGCAGTATTTGATGCTGTGATATACCTCTGGATTGCAGCTGGAGAAGCGTAACCAGACTGTGGAATCACTAATATTTCACCTACCTGATAAGAGAACCAAGGACCGTTATATTCTCCGCTCATAAAAGCATACGCTCCACAAGCTATTGGATATCCGCTAACATTTGCAGCATACCACACAGCATACTGCGTTAGGCCAGGGACAATCTGGGTATCAACTACATATTTAGCGTTGTATACCGGTATATACATGTTTTCCGTTGCAGTCTTACCCGTAACCGCATACATTGTCATGTTAAGATATTGACCTGGATGAACTACCATTAGATTATAGTAGAACGGTAATGTTGAACCATTAGGTAATACTAATTCAGAGTTTATACCGCCCCCGTGCTCGCTGACAGTAAATACGTATTGCATTGCATTTACGGTTGTGGTAACAACAGAGGGATGAATTTTACTCGGAATATCATGAGTTACTACTGCTGCATCTCCACCTACTGTAAAAACTTGAGGTAACGTGGTAACTACAACTATTGCGAGAAGCACAATAGCAAATCCAGTCCAAATCCACTCGTATTGTTCTTTACTAACCATTTAATCACCCCAATTTTTACAACTTTTAAAATAAACTTCATATAATAAAAAAGTAACTATTCCCTTTAAACTGTGTTAGCTGCCTTTAATGAGCTGACACCAGCTAAAATGACACCAAGTGTTAATAAAGAAATCCAAGCCCATTCTAATGGGTTAGATGCTTCTGATGCATCACCGACAAGCAGAAGGGGTATAGCACTTATTATGATCAATATTCCTCCTAATAGTGCAAGACCCCACCACGTTGATAAAGCTTTTCTCATAAATCTCATATTTAATGTATTTTCAAGACTTTTTAAACTTATGCCGGTATTAGACCAATCTAGTTGCATTGCTACAGTGTTGATCAGCTGACCTAAGCCTAAGCCTTCAGCCCTCAACAATTTTCCTTTAACCAATGTCATTACGAGGTTCAGGAACCATACTAAAGTAGCTAACTCAGCTATAAGAGCACCAGCAGTAGCTAAGTTCACAGCATCAGTTAAGTATGGGACTCTGGGTATTATCTCAGCTCTTCTTACTACGCCATCTAGACCTTCAAGTTCTAAGCCTATGATAAACAATATTGAACCTATTAAATAACCCCAGAAATGAATCCATGCAGCTTTAATAGAATACCAAGACCTACCGGTCATCATTGGCAACATAAAATATAGGACTGCCATAGCCTCTGGTACTATACCCAACAAAATCATTGCATGGAAGTGACCTACTACCCAATCCGTATTGTGAATTATCGCGTCAACTGAAATTGTAGCATTAGAGATTCCAGTTACACCAGCAAATATCGAGCCAGCCCAGCCAGCTACTGTAAAGGCAGTTATCACGTTCCACTTCACATCAGCACCCTTTACAGTAGCAAAGAGGTTAAGGAATGTCATAAAGGTAGGTACAGTTACTGCATAAGTTAATATCTCCTGAAGTACTTTAAGAACAATCGGCAAGTTAACCATGTATAAGTGATGAATTGGGATGTTGTTAGAGAATATTAAGTATAGTACTGCGGCCACTCTGGCCATTCTATCGCTATATAAAGGCTTGTTAGCTAGTGTAGGTATTAATAGGTACATTGCAGCTACTGCTGGAAGCCATGCCATGTAAACTACAGCATGGCCAAATATCCAGAATGCAATTTGATTTGCAATTGCATTTAAGCCTACAAGACCAGCAAACGCTAGTATATCCCAAACATTAGCTACAGTTACCCCAGAGTAACCTATCATGAATAGTAATATAATCATCAGGAAGAATACTAGCGGAACTGGTAATTTCTCTTTACTTTGCTTTGATGCTAGGTAATAGTGATAAATGATCCATATTCCTCCAAGATACACGAATGCGTCGTTTAGTAACCATCCTATGAAAAAGAGCGGACTAATTACATAGAGAGAATAACCGGGTATACCTATAGGAGATAAGTAGTACCAAGAACCAGCGGAGAAGTAGTTGTCGAATCCTTGTTGGTTTACTAATAAAATAGGGCCTTCCATGAACATCATAGATATATTAAGCGCTATGAATGCCACGTTTAGCAGCCACTTTGCTCTAGGCTGTAGATTTAATAGTTTGATTGTAAAGTATATGATGATTGCGTAAATTACTTGTTGTGCAAATCCGAACAGATCCCTTTCAGCATGTAATGTTATGCTTGCGTAGTATTCTTGTGGAGATAATGGTAACAGACCGTAAGTAGTCCACATAGTCTCTTGCATTCTAACCGCTAAAGAGTCTATTACACCTAACAATCCCCATATTACACCCATTACTAACATTCCCATTACTATTCTTGTAGTCCAATCCTTGTCTAACTGGAAAAGTGCAACAACTAAATTCCTCAGACCCATATACGTCACTCCAACTATTTTTATAATGATTGTACTTTATAAATTAACTATGTAAAAACCCCCCTAAGTTTAAATTAACTAAGTTTAATTCAAAATAATTTGTTATTTTTCTAATAATAATAAAGATAAAATAGTTAAGGAAAATAAGCTGTAGCGGTCGGCTCTCCCATACCATAACCCTTATCACCCCAGACTTTCCCTAGCCCTTCTCATGCCGGTGACCGATGAACGCGGATAGCCGGACACGGTTGCTCCCTTCCGGACCTGGCCGATTCCCCCGGTCAATGCGGTATCTTCCCTCCCTCCAGAGGGAAGACCCGCAACTATCTCGCCCCATCGGGCGGCACTCATCGTTAGGCTAGGATCTGGAGGTAACAGGTATTATGGTATGGGAGTTACTGGTGCCCGCATTAAGCCATGCGGGTTACAGGGGTTGGCTAGACCCCCCACCCTCCCCGACCATCTATTAATTTATCTGTTAAGATTAAGAAATTAACTCAAACAGCTCACACAAAGAATCTATTATTATCGCGTTTTTAGACCTGACCTTCTCCTCGCTAAAAGGTACGCCAGACTTCACGAGAAATATACGAGAAAGCCGTGAATTATAATAAGCCTCTACATCTACCTCAGTATCCCCTACTCCGATACTTTCATGTGGCATGACACCAAGACTATTTAGTGCGGTTACTATCGGCTCTGGATCAGGTTTTCCTTTCACTACATCATCAGACGTGACTAAAACATCATAATTTACGCCTATTTTACTTAGGACTTTCGTAGCTGAGATTCTGTTAGATGAAGTAACAACAGCTATTTTAACAGATTTTTGAATCAAATAAGAAATAACTTGTTTAGCGCATTTCGTAGCTTCCGCTTTTGTCTCTACTAGTTGTAGATACTCCTTATTTTTTACTTCAACTAGTTCCTTCCATCTTTCACCTGCAAGCAATTTAGCTATATCTGACGTCTTTCTCCCTAGCAAATATTCGATTTTTACATTCGTAACAATTCCTAACGTTTTTAGCCCTATCTCCCATGCCTCTTTATGAATTAAGGCAGTATTAGCAAGAGTTCCATCAAGGTCGAAAATAGCAGCGGAAATCGTCATGGCACAATTAAACTCCTTATAGCTTCGCCCTCTTCTAATACCTTCACAGCTTCATTAATCTCTTCTAACTTGAACTTACCAGTTACCAGTTTGCTAGGATCATACTTCCCTAACCTTACTAGCTCCAGTAACCTAGGCATATCTACTCTAGGCCTACCACCGTAATTACCTATAATCGTAATTCCACCTCTAACTATAGAAGCAATCCTTAAGGGAATTTGTGCTGAAACTGGAGGTAGTCCAACTAAGACAACTCTTCCACCTATCCTCACTCCGTCTACAGCCATTTGAATAGTCTCCTGAGTCCCCGCAGCTTCAATAACTACATCAGGTCCTCCGTTCGTAATCTGTTTTAAGGTCTTTACTGGATCAGATTCTTTAGTATTAATAACATCAGTAGCTCCTAACTCCGTGGCTTTTTCAAGCTTCCATTTCTTCGTACCTAATGCAATTATTCTTCCAGCTCCGCTTGCCTTCAGAAATTGTATCACTGAAAGACCTACGCCACCAACTCCAACTACAGCTACTGTCTCCCCGGGCTCGATTTTCGCGTTATTTACGGCACCATAAGCAGTTATTCCAGCACACCCGAGAGGTGCCGCCTTTTCAAGAGGTATATCGTTAGGGACAACCGTTAACGCGTTCTCATGAACTATCGCATATTCGGCAAAACCCCCACCTAAGAATGTGCGAACTTCTCTACCGTCCTTCAACTTTAATCTCGTAGTGCCGTCAAACATGACTCCCTTAAGCCTGACTGAGGCTTGTGTTTCACAGAGGTTCTCCTTTCCTGATATACAATTTCTGCATTTTCCGCACGGGTGAATGAAAGCTGAAACTACTCTATCACCCTCCTTCACCCTCGTAACACCTCTTCCCACTTTCTTGACTACTCCGGTTATTTCATGACCTGCCACTACTGGAGGTGGGACTGGTGTAGCACCTACAAATACATTAACGTCAGAATGACACAGACCGGTAGCTGTAATTTGTACTAAGACCTCGTTATCTTTAGGTTCGTCTATCTGAATATCTTGAATTGTTAACGGCTCCTTGTAATTGAAGAGAACAGCCGCATGCATAAAATAAACTACCTTAAGTAAGTAAAAAGTTTTGATAATTGTCAAAAATCATGAGTTAAAAGAACCCAAAAATAGCGCCGGGGGCGGGACTTGAACCCGCGCGGGGAGTAACCCCAGCGGCTTTCAACCCACCAAATTAGCAGGCCGCCGCCCTACCATGCTAGGCGACCCCGGCAATTATTATGATCTTCCTTAGAGTATAAAAGAGTTTAGTTCCGAGTCTCAAGCAGAACAAACACTTAAATTAATTGTTCTGATGGAGCTCTAATAGACTAAGGTACTTACTTAACACCCTAAAAATTATCATTAACTTAAACTACCTATTGAGTTAAAGAACACTTAAGCAAACTGCAATACTTCATATCCTGATCACTGTCGTTTGAAACACTATTGCTAATATAGCAAATACCAGTTCAATAATCCATAATATTACAACCACTTGATATTCCTTAAATTTTCCCATTTTCATAACTACATGCGTAAGGGAATTAGGTGTACCGTCCCAGTATAAATAACCTTCATGGGAAATTTTTCCAAAGGATACTCCCTTAAATTTGGTTCTAGCTTTGAGTATGAATTCAAACACATATGGTATATATAAGAAGAATAATGCCGTATACATAAAACCCGCGATGCCTATTGAACCGATTACGGAGCCTATGAAATAAGTTCCGATATTTCCCGGGAATACTTTAGCCGGGTACATATTGAAGATGAGAAACCCTAGAAGTACAAATACCATAATTAATGCCAATACTCCTGAGTGAAAAGAAGGACCGTTTGATCTGAGACCGATATATGCTAATGCTGATGCCATTATAAGACCCATTCCTGCACCTAATCCATTAAGACCCTCTAACATGTTGAAAGCGTTTGAGGTTATTGTTAGTGTAGCCGGTAGAATTAACACGTAAAATAAAACCCCGAAGTCAACTATTCCTAAAAAGGGTATTGATATTTTTGTGTGCCCGATACTGTATATTGCTAATGGAATCGAGGCGAAAACTGGTAAGAAAGCCCTTACAGACTGCCTTAAATTAAATATATCATCTACCAATCCTAAAAATCCTATAACCAGCGAGGATATTAATACTGAAACTACTGTCCTATCTACTTCTGCAACAGAGCTCAAAAAGTCTATATCACTAACTAAGTATGTAAAAGAGCCTGCTACGAAACCCGCTACTATTCCAATTCCTCCCAAAACTGGTACCTCGTTCTTATTAGGTTTATTAATATCTTTTCCTACAAAACCCTTCTTTTTGGATTCCTCAATAACCCACTTAGTTGATATAATGGTAATTAGAAAAGCTACTACTATTGAAAGTATTATCGGAAAAAACGACCTTTCTGTGTATTCCATTACTTTCTCCTTTTTACGGTAAATTCAGCTATATATTTTAAAGCCTTTCCCGCTAATTCGTTTTTCCATTCTATTGAATCTAATTTGTCTAGTGCTTGTTTATAGTATTTATCGGCTAATTCATAAGCATAATTCAGAGAGTATTTCTTTATAATATCCGCAGTTTGCTTTAACTCCTCCTTAGAGGCGTTCCTATTCCCTAAGTTTTGTAGAATTATTCGCTTTTCTTCCTCACTAGCCATTTCTAACGCCTTTATTACAAGAATAGTTTTCTTGCCCTCCCTAATGTCACTGTATAATGGTTTACCCAATTCTTCTTCGTTTGCTGTAAGACCTAGTATATCATCAACAATTTGAAATGATATTCCCAGTAATAACCCGAAGTCTTCCAGTTTCTTTACAACGTTATCGGTTGCCTTTCCTATCAATGCACCTAGAGCTGTAGACGCTGAGAACAGTTTAGCGGTCTTTCTGTTAATCATATCTAGGTATTCTCCTTCACTTATGCTCTTTCTATCTTCGAATTGCATATCAAGGGCTTGTCCCTCAGAGATTACCAGAATAGCGTCGGTGAAAATGCGGAAAGCTTTGGTTATCAGATTTGTCTCCATTCCCGAGAGAGCGTCGTTAAGAATTTGAAAAGCCTTAGCGTGTAATAAGTCTCCAGCAAGGATTGCCATAGGTACTCCGTATTTTACATGAACGGTAGGCATCCCCCTTCTTAGCGTGTCCTGATCCATTATGTCATCGTGGATAAGCGTGAAAGTGTGCAATACTTCTACGGCAGAGCCAGCTAAAATCGCTCGTCTCCTTTCACCACCGACGAGATCAGAAGAAGCGACTAACATTAACGGTCTTAATCTCTTTCCTCCAGCTTGAAAGAGATAGTAGGACGCTTCGTATAACTCTTTGACATTGCCTTTAATGTAATTAGCTATCGTAGCGTTAATATCCTTCAGAATCTCATTGAAGTACGCATCAATCATGTTCTTCTCTTTCTAACACTCTCTAAAGTAGATAAGCTTATCCCTCTTGACTCAAGCCAATCTTTTAGCTCACCCGTTATAACTAGAGGAGCTTTAGCTAAATCGGAGACTGTCTTAGAGCCACTTAGAAACATTGCTGCCTTTATTTCAAAAATAGTCTTTTTCAGAAATTCTCTCAAGGAATCCTTTCCGCTCATAACAGCTTTCAGTACTGGTAATGCAAATCCTCCTATATCTGCACCTAAGGCTATTGCTTTAGCTACATCCAGGCCGTTTCTTATTCCCCCACTACCTATTATATAGGCATCTGGAGCGCTAATTCTGGTCTCTACAATTGATGCAGCTGTAGGATTCCCCCAATCGGAAAAAAGTCTAGCACTTTCAGTCTTCCAGTTGTTTTTTCTTTCACCTCTGAACATTTCGACTGAAATCCAACTTGTACCTCCTTGTCCTGACACATCGAAATACCTAAAACCGTTAGAGTAAAATAACGATACAACTTCCATTGAAAGCCCAGAACCAGTCTCTTTTATTATTATCGGAACTCCTAAATTATGTGAAATATCCTTTAATTTATGTAGAATTTCCATAGAATAGTCAGGCTCTCCCTCAGGTTGAAAAACCTCTTGTGCAGGGTTAAGATGTATCGCTATTGCGTCAGCCTCTATCATATTGACAGCTTCCTCTATTTCCTTTATACCATAACCTTTCATCAGTTGAGGAGCCCCAATATTAGCAATAATAGGGGCACTTGGTGCCAGTTTTCTTGCGATAGAGAAAGTCTCTCTAGTTTCCTTCTTCTCAATAGCTATTCTCTGACTTCCAACTCCCATTCCTAAGCCGAACTCCTCAACAACCTCGGCAATGAGCCCGTTTAGCCTCCCCAACTCTGGGGTTCCTCCAGTCATTCCAGTGACGATTATTGGTGCTGACATCCTCTTTTTCAAAAACATTACTGACGTATCCACATCAGAGAGCGAGAAACCAGGCAATGATTGATGAACTAGCCTCACGTTTTCCAGTAGTGTAGAAGTGTATCCTTCAACTTTCTCATAAAGGCAGATCTCAACGTGCTCTATTTTCCTGTTGCTGATTGTAATCTTAGGCACCCCTTACCTCTATTGCTGTAACATAATTTAAATCCCATATTAATTTCCAATCCTTTCTGGTCACAAATGGAATTCCATATAGAGACTCCCACAAACCGTTCTCGACATATAGTAAATTAAGATCTCTGGTCTCTACAAAATCTAATGGAATCATCCCTATTAGATGAACTAAAGAGTTATCTATATAACGCACAGAGGAAAGGTCTATGGGATAACTGAAGAGATAAGTAGAGGTGAAGTTAGGTAACGATAGCCTTATGGGCTCCTCTTCATCTCTATACAGAACGGGAACACCTACCTTAAACGCATACCTAAGAGCTCTGATCAGTTCCGAGTCAAAAAGAGCGTCGTCTATCATTAATAACGTGTCTTGTATCTCTTCCTCTGATATCGGTATCTCACATTCTTTTACACTCCTTCTAAAATACAAGTCCGACAAGTATATGTATGAGGAAGAGTAGGGAACATGTTTATCAAATGCTAAGGATATATTACACTTAAACCCTGTAGCCTCTTCGAATAAATCGTAAAATTTCTCTGGTAGTTTCATCTTACCATCTTTTGTTACGTTCACGTCAAATTCAGAGAACGCAACTAGGATGGGATTATTTATACCCTTAAGGGGTATTCCGAAAAGGGGTATAGGAAGACTAATCACCGAACCTCACTGATAAGTAACCTACTACTGCTGATTTATCCCCAGAAGTATCACCGGAAGTTGCGTGTTTCAACACATACGGTTTCTTACCGAATTTTTTGGCTAGTAATAACACAGTCATTATCGGCCCATAACCACAAGCGGTAACGTCTTTCTCTTCGACGACTTTGAAAAGACCTTTATAATCAAGTTTCTCAATTTCAGTTATTGCCATATTGTCCTTTTCGATCGTCTTATCATGGGGCTCATAGTGATTCAGGTCACTACTTGCAATCACTACAATATCCTTCTTTTTCTCATATATCTTCATAATCTTGTATATACCATCTGCTAACATTTCCGCAACATCGGGTGTTTGCATCATTATAACTATCGGAACTATTTTAAATTCTGAACCGAACAAATATTGGAGAAAAGGAACCTGAACTTCCACAGAATGCTCGTACAAATGGGCCTTCTCATCTATATCAACAATACCCGTTAGCCTCACTAATTCCATAGCAATATCCTCGTCTATTTCAACTTCACCTAAAGGAGTCCTCCACTTTCCCTTAAGCCAAACTGATACAAAAGAACCTAAGCCCGTGTGATTGGGGCCTAGTATAATGACTGTGTCCGGTTTACCCTCTTGTGCTAAATAGTAATAGGAATGGGCTGCGACCGGTCCACTGTACATGTAACCTGCATGTGGGACTATGAAAAATAAATTATCTCTTCTCTGAGGTTTTTCTTTAGGAATTGAGGGTAATTCTCCAGGGCCCAAAGGATGTAAAAAACATTCCTTAATCTGTTCCTTTAGTTTCTCGGGATCTGCATCATAAAATGCACCAGCAACTGCTGGTATTCTTATCATTCCGCCAGCCTCGTCTCAAAGTCTTCGACCCTTGCTGGTATATCGCCGTCAGCTGGTATCTCCTTCCTCTCTCTTAATACTTGCCTAGCCAAAGCCCAATAAAGTAATGCTAGCGACTTCCTACCCTTGTTATTTGCAGGTATAACTACGTCTATGAAGTCTACCTTCGCATCCGTGTCTGAGAAGGCTACAATGGGGATGCCTACCTTTGAAGCTTCTTTAATAGCTTGCAAATCAGTTCTCGGATCTGTTACAACCAAAACTTCTGGCTCTATATAGTTAGATAAGTATGGATTAGTTAAAGTGCCTGGCGGGAATCTACCTACTATAGCTTTACCTCTAACTATTTGAGCAAACTTCTGAGTAGGAGTATATGCGTAAGGTCTCGACGCTACGGCTAATATACCTTGAGGTGAAAACTTAGCAAGGAATTTAGCTGCTATCCTTAACCTTTCGTCGATCTTCCTGACATCTAGTACGTAAAGACCTTCCGGTCTAACTCTATAGATAAATCTCTCCATGTAAGCCGTGCACGTATGCGTCCCTATGTGAACTCCAGACGATAGATACATATCTAGAGGTACTAATAGCTCGATTAATTGACCTTTCTCTGTCTTCTGAAGTTCTGCCTTCTCCTCCTCAGATAATTGACCACCTTTTTCTTGTTCACTCACTTTCTCCACCTCAAATCGGCCTGGTGTAATGTATAACTTCCTTAATTATATCTACATGGGATAAAAGCATTCTCCTGCAACAATATCTTTTCACTCCTAAACTATCTAACACTTTTCCCGGTTCCTCTCCTGCCGATATTCGAGTTATAAAGGGCTCCCACTTATCAGCAATTACGGAGCCACATGTAAAACATCTAATTGGAATAATCATAAGATTTCACCTATATGCCTTCTGCCTCCATCTTCTCGCACTGTATCTCATCCACTTTTCTGACTCAGTCTGCCTTGGATCGCCGGCTAACATAGTTCTATCATAGGCTTTATATATCTGCTCAAGCTCTTTGCTCCCAGTAAACTTAACTAAAGCTTTAGCTAAAGCCATCCTAGCAGCATCCGCTTGTCCCATTACTCCTCCGCCACTAGTATATATTTTGGCATCGATCGAGGATGCTATATTTTGTCCTGCTAGCAACAAAGGCTCCATTATTTTCATTCTAACTACCTCTATCGGTAGGATTTCCAAGGGGGTATCGTTAATGTAGACTCTACCTTTACCTGAAGTTAGATAGCACCTAGCTCTTGCCATTTTTCTTCTTGCAGACGTAATTATAACGGTCTTTTGTTGCTCAGCCATTTACATAACCTCCTATGGCTTTAGATAATTCTGCTACAGTTATATATTTACCCTTTAATCTGCTCACATCAGCATCCTCGAACCTAATCGTCTGCTTACCTTCAAACTCCTTAGGAACGCCTATATACACAATTAGGTTCTTATAGTATTGCCTACCCATTCTGTTCTTAGGTAACATACCCCTTACAGTCCTCTTCACTATATTTACAGGATTTCTAGGTCTTCTTATACCGTTCTTTGCAGGGTTCTGCATAGTCCTAACAGTGAACAAGAGACTGTAACCTTGTATAACTCTAGATCTAGGACCGCTTATTACTGCCTTTTCTGCATTAACTACTATTACCTTCTTTCCTTCTTTAAGGAGTTTCACAATATGAGTTGCCATTCTTCCTAGAATCTGGTTCTCTGCATTAACTATTACTTCATTTTGGGTCTTCTGAACTTGTTCACTCATTGCTTCATCAACCTCACGGTTTTACCTTTAAAGTCTTTTAACTCCTGAACTGCCTTATATAAACTCATAACTTTACCCCCACTTTTCTCAATTTTTTCTTTGGCTGACTTAGAAAAGGACAATGCTACAACAGTAACTGGATGATCGAGTGAACCTATACCTAATACTTTGCCAGGTACTACCACAATATCATTAGGTTTCGTGTGCTTATTTATTTTATATAAGTTAATGTAAGCTCTTTTTCTACTAGGAGCTTTGAGTTCTTCAGCTACAGCTAACCAAAGGTTCTTTTTTTGCTTTTCAAGAGTGTATATAAGCTTTCTTAGCATAACGTTTGTGCTTGCCATTTTCATACAACCCCTAACTTGCCCTTTAATTCATTTAATTTGCGTATTAAGCTTTTACTTGCCTCTATTAAAATTCTCTCTGGCTTCAAACTGCCGGTTGACTCGATCTCAAGTATGTACTTTCCTTCTACTGCTGATACTTCTATTTTCCCCCTACAATACTTAAGACACTCTTCACATAAGGTACAAGCAAGCTCATTTGATACTACAACCCTGCCGTCCTTTGTCAAAAATACTCTTTCCGGACAAACTTCTACTGCTTTTTCACAATTATCCAAGACTTCAACCTTAGGATAATACCTCAGGATAGCAACTGAAACCGGACTATACTTAATGTGTTCTTTACCGTATCCAAGCCTAAGTTTAGCTTCAAGTGATATCCTCTGCTTCGGACCTAACAGAACTATAGGAATCGCGTCGTTTATAGGAACTACTGCGGGATCCTCGGATTTGAGGTCTTTAGAATATACCATCATAGAGCCTTGGTCATTAACTTCAACTTGTAAATATACCCTAGAATAACATCCATCACAATTTTCCTTGCAGTCCGCACATTCTTCAGGTGGACGATAATGTTCTAAAGCCTCATCAGATGTAAATGGGATCATAGCTAACCTGTGTGCTAAAATCTCATCGTAAAGGGGGCTAGTATTCTCTATAAAATATACTTCATCTACAGCCATTGTGGGTACAAACAGCATTGAAGCTCTGCGTATGGAATTTACAAACTCTAGAGGATACTCTGAGACTATTAACGACAAAGAAAGATTATCTTTACGAAGTACTGAAATAGACATAGTAAAACACTCGTAGTCTCCTTTTTATACTCTTCTTCCTCTTCTTCCGCCTGGTCTCCTTATAGTATCGTGGGGTAAAGGTGTTACATCTTCTATCCTTCCTATTATGAATCCAGCCCTAGCTAACGCTCTTATAGCTGGTTGTGCTCCGGGTCCAGGTGTTTTAGAGCCATAACCACCCGGTGCCCTTACTTTTATATGAATTGCAGAAATTCCCTTTTCGAATGCATCACTTGCCGCCTTGTTAGCAGCTAACATAGCTGCATAAGGTGATGGCTTTTCTCTATCGGCCTTTACTACAGTGCCACCAGATGCTTTAGATATTATTTCCGCCCCAGTAAGGTCGGTTATCGTTATTATTGTGTTATTTTGTGATGCATAAATCCTTGCTTGACCCCACCTAATTTCACGCCTGCTGGACATTTACCTCACCTCCAGAAGTTTGTGTTGGTGGATGCTGTTTAAACGGTGAAGTAGGATAGTAATCTATCATATCCTCTTCACCTCTTTGAACTATGTAACCGGGAGACGTAACTCTCTTACCACCTAGTGCTATATGACCGTGGACTATAAGCTGTCTAGCTTGATATATTGTCCTAGCTAAACCTTTTCTGTAAACTATTGTCTGCAATCTTCTTTCCAGATAACTCTCTTCTGTTAAGCTCAACACGTCGTCAACTGTGGCATTTTCTTTATCTAATATTCCCATTCTGTATAACTTTGCAATTAACTGTTTCTCTCTTACAGCCCTTTCAGCTGGGGGTAAACCCAATAAAGACCTCGCCTGATGTCTAAAGTTTCTTATTATCGTCTGTGCTAACCATAACTCCCTCTTGTTTCTTAGACCGTACTTACCTATTAGAACTTGTTCTCTGTCTAGATTTACCTTTATCCAAGGATGACCCGGACCTGCCCACTTCCTTCTGCTTTTTCTTGGATCTCCCATCTATTCCACCTCACTTCTTAGCTTGTCCACCACCTGAAGAACCCCCACCACCGGAAGATTGTGCTTTAGGTTGAGCTTGAGCTTGAGGCTGAGCAGCCTTTGACCTTCTCACACCTACAGTAGTTCCAGTTCTACCCGTAGTCCTTGTTCTCTGCCCTCTAACCTTAAGTCCTAGAGAATGCCTTACTCCTCTCCAGCTTCTAATCTTTTTCTCCCTCTCTATATCGTTCCTAACATAAAATATCAAATCAGAAGTAACTAAATGTAAATCTACACCTTCTTCATAATCCCTCCTTCTATTATACAACCATGTAGGTAACTCAGGGATTTTCTTATTAGTCAAATAATTCTCTATCTTCTTTATATCCTCGTCAGAAAGTTCTCCTAACCTTCTGTCCTTGTCAAGACCTAATTTGCTAACAATAGCTCTTGCGGTGTTATAGCCTATCCCTTTAACCATTGCAAGAGCGTAAGGAACCTTCATAGTACCATCTACGTCTTGCCCGAAAAGCCTAACGATATATTTAAACTGCTGTTGTTCCGACATTAGCATCAGCTTATACACCTAATTACTAACTTGCTTTTAAAGTTTTCAATACATTTTCTTTCTTCTCCTTTACGAGTTTTAACGCATCATTCAACCTATGTCTAATTAATTCCTCGCTGTAACTTGTCTTATTTCCTATAATTTTTTTAATCGGAGTATAAGGGGACTCTCTAAATCCCATTTCTAATCGGTTTCCCCTTTCGTCGACAAGCTTGCCCTTATCGGCCCTCACTATACGACCAATTATACCAGCTCTTATACCAGACTCAGTAAGTTTTTTCAGTATCACGTCAGGCTCTTTAGTGAAAATCGCAATAGAATCTATGGATAAACCCAAAGGGTCTATTCCCAAAGAGTTTAGCATCTCGTAAACTTTGGGGTTTATAAGCGAGATAAAAACCTCTTTTTCAAGTTCAATACCCAAGTTTTCAGGCAACTCGTAAGCCGTGGCACGTATTCCACCGTTAGTAATGTCAGTAGCACTGTGAACCTTGTTGACGATAAATTCTTCACTAATTACTCTACATGTAACTAAGTCTACGAGAGATAAGGTCTCCTTTACTACATCATAAAAACCATTATAAATTGCAGTAGTAGTTATAGTACCTCCTCCTTTTCCCTCGGTCATGACTATATAGTCGCCCTCTTCGATCTTATCCCTGCTAAAGAAGACTTTCTTCAATAAACCCACGGCTCCTATACCTCCACTGATCCTTTCCCCTATAACTAAATCTCCTCCGATCCTTAACGTACTACCCGCAAGAATAGGAATACCTAAAAACTCCGTAACCGACATTACTCCAGCCTCAAAATCCAATAACATTCCCAAATCACTGTCGTCAGACAAATGTATATCAACCAGAACTCCTATCGGTTCTGCACCTTTTACCATAACGTCCCTTAATGCAGCTCTTGTAGCGTGAAAACCTGCTAAAAAGGGGAAGTATGCTAATCGGGAATGTATTCCATCAATCGAGACTACTACGTTCTTGTTAACTCTAGCATCTTCGAATTTATTTAAGCCACTTAAACTCAGGATCTTTTCATGAATTATATGGTCACCTTTCCCCCTAGAGCCTAATCCCGCCTCACCAGCCTTGAGACCGGTTACCGGGTAGGAAAGAAGTGGTTCTATTTTTGATGCAATTATAGACTTTTTAACTTCTTCTATTATAGCATCTGTTAACTGCTCTTTGAGTTGATAATCTTTCCCTTTGTAAAACTCAATTTCCTCTATAATCTTCTTTCTCATTTCTTCTACATTAGGATATAATCTCCTAGCGATACCTTCTAAGTCCATATAATATAAAAAAGGAATTGCAATATTAAGCATATGAAAATACTTTCAAAGGAGTTTCAGGTAAAGACCAAGAGTCGTTTTGAAAGTATAGATATAACAGACCTAGTTCAAGAGAGTATAAAAGGTGTGAATGAAGGTGTAGCCTATGTTATAGTAAAACACACAACTTGTGCAATAACTATTAATGAAGCCGAGAGGGGATTAATGAGTGATTACATAGAATGGGCTAAAAAGTTGGTTCCTCCAGAGGGGGAATTCAGGCATAATACAATTGATAATAACGGACATGCTCACGTGATATCTTCTATAATAGGAAATTCAAGAGTAGTACCAATTACTGGAGGAACGTTGGATCTCGGAACTTGGCAAAGGATAATCTTATTAGAGTTTGATGGGCCAAGAACTCGAACAGTTCTCGTTAAAGTGATGGGAGAATAATAGCTTTTTTAGTTGATTTTTACAATATTATTCGGGCTCTAGGTATGCCACCATCGCCCTTAACAATAATCGATAAAGTGGAGTTATGCACTACTTCTTTATGTATTGAAAAAGTTGTGGACGAATATCTTACTTCTCTAATGAGAAAGATAAAAGAAAGCGAGAAAACAATTGACAGCTTCAGGCTTTTTGATGAGGGAGAAGACTCGGTTAATGAAAGGGAATTCTTTAATTATTATAAGTTTACGGAGGCTCTTATCGAAAAAGTGATAGAAAACGACATAGATCTCAATTTCATAATCAACGATTTAGTTGAAAAATTGGGCAAGACTCATCCAGTCGTTCTATTCCTTAAGCAACTCACTGAAGAATAGGATTTTTTATTTTATTTTAGTCTCTTTATTTTGGGGATGCTTACTTTGAACGTAGACGAAAAGCTAAATCTAATAAGGATAAATACGGAAGAAATAGTAACACTAGAAGAACTAAAGAAAAAACTGGAAGAAGGAAATAGATTAAAGGGATATATAGGTTTTGAACCTAGTGGGCTGTTCCACATAGGTTGGTTAATATGGGCACAGAAGGTAAAGGACTTAATCGAAGCAGGCGTTGATATGTCAATATTAGTTGCCACGTGGCACGCATGGATAAATGACAAGCTAGGAGGAGATTTAGAGAAAATTCGCTTAGCCGGGGAATACGCAATAGAGGTGTTAAACTCTTACGGAGTAGACGTGAGTAAAGTAAAAGTTGTTTATGCTGAAGAATTCGTGAAAGACCCGAATTATTGGGCTCTAGTAATTAAAGTAGCTAAGAGTACGAGCCTTGCGAGGATGAAGAGAGCTCTTACAATAATGGGAAGAAAAGCTGAAGAAGCTGAGCTTGACACTTCAAAATTAATTTATCCGGCTATGCAAGTTGCTGACATTTTCTACCAAGACCTAGATATAGCCCTAGGAGGAACTGACCAGAGAAAGGCTCACATGCTTGCCAGAGATGTAGCTGATAAATTGGGCAAGAAGAAGATAGTAGCAATTCACACTCCTTTATTAGTAGGACTTCAAGGAGGTCAAAGAATGAACGTTCAAGGGATGGATGAAGACGACTATTTAGCTTCTATAAAGATGAGTAAGTCCAAACCAGAAACTGCGATTTTTGTTCATGACCCACCCGAGCTAGTGGAAGCTAAACTGAGAAGTGCGTATTGTCCTAAAGGAGTTATAGAAGATAATCCAGTTCTACAAATTAATAAGTACATCATATTTGCGAACAAGGGAGCCACCTTGAAAGTGGAAAGGGATGTAAAGTATGGTGGAGATATAGAGTTTAAGACTTATGAAGAACTAGAAAGAACTTTCGCTGAAGGCAAATTACATCCATTAGACTTAAAGCTTGCAACAGCGAGAAGACTAAATGAGATCCTAGATCCAATTAGAAAAAGTCTCTACTCGAAGACCAAATACGAATCCCTTATCTCAGATCTTGAAAAGAGTGTAAGTAGATAAATAGAAGGTGTGAAAAAATGAAATATAACATAGTCCTTAAATTTGAAGTAGAGGGTATTGTAGATAAGCCTGACGTTATAGGAGCAGTTTTTGGACAAACCGAGAATTTATTTGGAGAGGACTTCGACTTGAGAGAATTACAAGATAAAGGTAGATTAGGTAGAATATCAGTTGAGATAAATACTACTAAAGGTAGAAGCGAAGGAACAATAATAATTCCTTCTAACTTAGATCGAATTGAAACTGCACTAATAGCTGCTATGGTCGAAAACGTAGATAAAGTGGGACCCTATAATGCAAAATTCCAGTTAGTAGAAATTCAAGATATAAGAGAGGAAAAGATAAAGAGGATAATCGATAGAGCAAAGGAAATTTTATCTAATTGGTCTAAGGTAAGAACACTTGACATAAGAGAAGTTATTTATGAAATATCTTCAGCCGTAAAGACCGGAGAAATAATAGAGTATGGTCCCGAAAAATTGCCCGCAGGCCCAGATGTAGAAAAGGATCCAGAACTCATAATAGTTGAAGGAAGAGCCGATGTAATAAATTTACTCAAATACGGGTATAGAAATACCATTGCAATTGAAGGAGCTACTGGTAAGATCCCTCAAAGCGTAATAGACCTAGCAAAACAAAAGAAAACAGTAATAGCTTTCTTAGACGGTGATCACGGAGGAGACTTAATACTTAAGCAATTAATGATGAGCAACATAAAACTTGATTACGTCGCTAGAGCTCCAGCAGGAAAAGAAGTTGAAGAACTAACTGGAAAGGAGATAGCTAAAGCACTTTCTAACATGATGACAGTATCTCAATACTTAAAGAAGCAACAAGAGGCTCAGCAAGCCATAAGAGACGCGATAGCTCCAGAGACTAAACAAGTGTCTGTAACTAACGTAAGTATTAAAGAAGAACAGATTCAAAAGTCAGGACAACAACAAATAACCATAAACATTCCGCCTAATGTAGTTGAAGAAATAAAGAAACTGCCTGGGACGTTAGAAGGTATACTTTATGACGAGAACTGGAACATAATAGAAAAAATCCAGGTTAGAGATATAGTCCAAAAACTGGAGAATACAAACGACAACAGGATCAAATATATCGTGTTTGATGGGGTAATAACACAAAGATTGGTAGACTTAGCTTCCTCCAAAAATATAAGTATGTTGATAGGAGCGAGGATAGGAGGTATTTCAAAGAGACCTAAAAACCTTGAATTGTTGAGTATCTCTGATGTTATATCCTAGGACACCGTCTATTTCTTAAAGAAGCTTAATATATCCGTACCGCCACTTTTAAGAGAATCTTCTTTTATACCAAATACTTTTAACACGTGCATAGCTGATGGAATTATTTGATTATCTACGTAGTACGAAATATCAATTCTAGAGTTATCCTTCACAAGGAAATAAGGTTCAGCCCTTTCCGAAAGTTTATTAGTACCTTTAACAATGACGTAACCTATCTTACTTCCCTTAGTCACCAAGTATCCTGCTTTAATTGCCTTCTTTGCTGCAACTACGTGAGGAGCTGTAATTGCGTACTCATTAACATCTTTATCCAAGCCTTTCCAAACTATGAGATCTTCTATCTTAAACTCTCCACGTCTTAGGGAAAGAACAGTCTTCCGTACGTATCTAACAGCATCATCAACCTTCCCTGTCCTGAGTATGATTTCTATTACATTCCTTTGCACTTCTCTAGCCAACTCACACCAATCTCCTCTGATAGCTTCAAACCCTACAATGTCAATCCTTCCGTCTTCTGTTATTCCTGCATATCTCTTTTTACTCTCTGTAAAGAGGACTCTTCTGTATACTTTATCCACCTTAATTTCTATACCAAACTTCTGAGAGATCATTTCTTGGAGCTTGTTTATATCCCCGTTTCCTTTTATGAATATAGAGTCCGTATCACCGTAAATTACTTTGAACCCGTGCTCCGTAGCGATCTTAGCAGCATCACTTATTATACTCCTCCCCCATGCCGTTACAGCCTCAGCACCTTCTCTGCTGTACCATCTTGCGTTAATCCATCCCATATAACCGTAAAAAGCATTTGCCATTACTTTCAACGCCTTTTGTCTTTCGTCTAGCAATCGTTTTTCATATTCGTCCTTCGTTTCTTTCAACTTAGATTTAATCTCCCTCCTCTCCTTTACCAAATTCTCCAATACGAATTTGTATAGACCAGGTGGTTCCTTTCTAAATTTATGACCTATGGGCGAGACCCAACAATCATTACATTCACCCTTAACTAACGTGTCGGGACCTACATTATATTTGATCATTATAGAGGGATACATTGATGAAAAGTCGAGGACTATTACGTTTTCATGAATTCCTTGAATAGGTGATATAACTAGTCCTCCTTCATAACTTTCACCAGTTCTCTCTTCCTTATTCGGTATGAGCTCGTTGTACTTATTTGACTCTCTCATTAATAGCCACTCCACTCTGTAACCTACACTCGCCATAGATAGCTGGTCTAGTGGAAGTCCAGTAATCCTCGTTAACTCTATTGCAAAAGGTAGGAAGGATTCGCCAAGAAGATATACAGACCTTGCATTATCCGCTACATATTGAATCACCTTGTTTTTCTTATCCTTATCTTCCCACATCTTAGGTATCTCATACCACTCTAAGTTAACTCTATCTTCTTTTTTGACAATCCCCAAGTAATCACATATGTTCTCCAACGTCTTGATTTTTACCTCTGATACAGAGTTCACGAAGCCAGCCAAGTCCACGTTTAATCTTCCAGTCATCGAATAGTGCCCGTAAACACCTTGTGAGGGTTCCCCATTAACCCTTCTACCAACATCTAGCTTTAAGCCCTTAGAATGAGCCCTCTCCAAAAGATACTGTAAATCAAACGAGTTAGTGTTAAAGCCATAAACAATGTCGGGATCATAATCCTGAAAGAAAGCAACAAACTCCTTAATTATTTGTTTATCGTCAGAATCGGAAGCCACGAACTGCTTCGCACTATCGTCTGTTTTAACTGCAATTACTACTATAGGGTCTTTTCTAGGATTAGGAGAGCCTTGTTTAGAATACACTTGAATGCTAAAAGAAAGCTTTCTAAGCTTCGGTATGGAACCTACGTATTGTTCTTTTATGTTCTTGATTTCATAGACCTTATTAACCCTGAAGTTAGTATTTCCTACCTCCTCTACCTCAGCTTTAATCCAATGGAATGGCTTTATGTCCTTATCTATTGAGTACCTCATGTAAAATCTTATATCAGCCTCTAACACTTGCTTTACTCCTTTAACTTTAAGAACTTCATCCCTATATATTCTAACGTAAGCGGGTATCAGTGTTTCTATTCTTAATACAGTAACGGGTTGTCCAAATAATTTCTTTCCTTTGATTGGAATTATATCAGTTATTGGTGATCCAGACTTACTAAGCTTTTTTATTTCCTCTATAATATAGTCTACTTCTTTTTCATCAACAACCACATAGAAATACGGTCTGAAATTTTTCTCTAGAAGAACAGTCCTTTGTCCTTCAGTGTCAATTGCCCAGATAAAGATGACTGGTATATTGTCAATTACGTCATATGAAAAATCAAGTATGAAAAAGTCTTTAATCATAAATTATATACCACTTCTCATGTATTATAAAGGCAATCAATCACTCAAATCCAATTCTATCTAGCAAATCTTTAACCATAATAAATGCATGTTGGTTTCTACCATAGTAATTTAATTGTAATTTTACCACTTTATATCCGAGTTTGTTATAGAAAGAAATTCCATCTTTATTTCCGTAATTAACTTCAAGATACGAGTGAGAGCAACCTTTTAATCTAAACTTCGACTCTAGTTGCATTAAAAGCATAGAGCCCACCCCTCTTTTCCTTTCCGTCTTTTTTACTGCAATAGATACCACATGACCTCTATAACCGTATTGAATCACGCCTAAAGAATATCCCAATACCTTACCTTTCTCGTCCTTTGCAACTAAAAATAAGTCGTCTGCTAAAAAATAATAAGCCCTGAGTAAAGAGTAAGGATAAGGATTCTCAAAGCTCTCAAGTTCTATTGCGTAGATCTCGTTAAGATCGTCTTCGTTCGCATTAGTTATAATTACCAAACTTCCACACTAATTTATTTAGCAATGAGGATTTTAGAAATTGACGAAAAGAAAAACCTAATAAAATTACACGTGGAAGACGAGGACGACTTATGGATATTACACTTGATTCTTGAAAAAGGAGATATAGTAATAGCAAGAACTACAAGAGACGTAAGCATAGGAAAGGATAGTAGGAGGATACCCATGACAGTAGAACTTGAAGTAGAACATACTGAATTTCAACAATATACGTCAAGACTCAGAATACATGGAATAATCTTGAATGCGCCAGAGAGGTTCGGAATAAAGGGGGCTCATCACACCATTAACCTAGATCTAGGAGACGAAATAATAATAATAAAGGAAAAGTGGTCTGAGTTCTCATTAGAAAAAATAAAGAGACAAGCTGAGAAAAAAGGGAAATTACTTATTGTATTAGTGGACTTCGACGAGTATTTAATAGCAACACCTATGGCTCAAGGGGTTAGAATATTACAAGAGAGAAGTTTACCATCACCTAATAAAGAGAATGAAGGAATAATAGAAGAGAACGCTAAAGAAGTCGCTGAAGAGATAAGGAGCTACCTAAACTCTCTCTCAACTAACGTAGTGGTATTGGCTGGTCCTGGTCCTTTTAAGGAAATAGTTGCAAAACATTTACAAAACGTAAAGGTCTATATAGATAGCGTATCTTCAGCCACCAGAAACGGCTTGAACGAGATCCTGAGAAGAGATGTTATTAACCAAGTCTACAGAGATTACGAACTAGCAGAAGAGGTAAAAGTTATGGAAAAGATCATGGAAAATCTGTCGAAAGACACTGGTCTTATAGCTTACGGGAAAGACGATGTTAAAAAAGCTGTAGAGTACGGTGCAGTAGACACGTTGCTTGTAATCGAAGATTACCTATCAGCTGATACGAGAGAAGAAATAGAGCCTGTATTGGAAGATGTCGAAAGGAAAAGAGGAAGAGTGATGATCGTACCAAAGGATTCAACTATTTATTATCAAGTGAAAAACCTTTCTGGAATAGTTGCATTACTCAGATTTAGGATAAACTAACTTTTCTGATATTCTTAATCTCCTCTGGTCTGGATGTTCTTCTACCAATAATACCTCCGAAAAAAGGTTGGAGAACTCAGGAGAAATAGCCCATATACCATCACTTATCTTCTCTCCGTAATCCGACAGGTCCATATTACTCCTGACAATAGCCCTTACTACTGTTCCCTCTGGAGTCCCCTGCTCGTAAGGTTTGGAGGAATACCTGATTATCCGCAAAAATCTGGTTCTAGTCTCCACAACGTCTTTATAGACGGAACTACAGTAATGCAGCGCTAAATTACACGTCTCGTATCTTCTGAGTAGTGATAATGCTACTTCAGCACTCTCCTTTACCCCCGTAAGACCGTGGCTAACCTTATACCCTTGGACGTTAAGGGGTTGAAAATTCCTCTCCGTAAGCTCCAATTCATTAATATTGATAAATTTAACTCCCTTCTCAGTACCCCACTTAATAACTTTTTCCAGATAATCCTTTTCATGAGGTAGCGAGGGAACTTCTATTCCCACATCGAAATCAAACTTTAAAGCCTTCTCAATAGCTTTAAAGTACTCATCTTTAACTGGGTGAAATCTTATCTCATCTAAACCTACTGCTTGCAACTCTCTTAAAACGTCGTAAGTTACATACCTACCACTAGTGTAAAGATGAACGTGAAAGACTGAAGAAAACTCATCTTTTAGCATTCTGATCAATCTTACCACTCGGTTGAGTGCTAATATTGGATCCCCTCCAGTGATCCCAGCCCCTAAGGCGTTCATTCTGTAAGCTTCATATATGAAATCACGTAGTGTCTCTACTTTTGCCTCATTAGCATACATTACGTCTTTACCGAACCTTTCGTTACTGACCGGACAATAATAGCAGTTATCACCACACTTTCCAGTTATATAAACTACAAGCTTACCCCCTAGCCTACATAATTCACAGCCTTTGGGTAATGCCGTATAAACACCTATGTCAGGATTTCCCTTTAGCAATTCTCTCTTCAATATATTTCCTTACATCCTCCCTTTTAACTTCACCTAATAGCTCCTTTAACTCCCTTATCTCGTCCTCTTCATTATAAGCCTTATTAGCTTGTAATTTAGGAATTCCTTCGTTACCGCCTTCAGGAAAATACCAGTCCTTAAACCAAGTAAAACCCGCTTTGATGAGGGAGAAACCCAGTGGGGTATCTGCAGGATTATATCCCTGAATTAGCATCTTCCTGGTTTCCGGGTCTTTCAAATAGGTCACGAAAAACTTCCCACCAAGTGGCAAGAAATGATACACAAAGGAGAAAAATTCGTCTTCTAGTCCTTCATTTCTCAACCACGGGTCGTAATCTATCTCTAACCAAGGAGTGTAATAACCCCTACCAGAAAAGTAGTAAGCTTTACCTAAAAATTTCCCATTAATAAACACTAGAAATGTTTTTAATTCCTTAATGTGTGTAGGTCTAACGTCTTTACTTTCTATCTCTAGCCGATTTCCTACCTTACCTCTTAACATCAATAGCTCTACGGAAATATTTGTTAGTCTTATATAAATTCCTGATAGCGTTCTCAAAACTCTCATCTCTGTCCAGTTCGTATTTAAGAAATACACCTGAGTGACCCCTATCTTCTCTTTTAGTCAATAGCCTCTCACGTTCTAAAATTGTGTCATAAGATACGTTCTTCAAAACTTTTGCTGCATAATCCTCATTGCCCTTGAGAGGTATTTCAATGTGACCCTTCTCCGTAGGGATAATTATCATTAGCTTCTTGTTTACTCCTGAAATTCTTATACCTTTTTCGATATCTTGGGCGGAAACCAGCCCACCAAAATAATAAAACTCTACTTCCTTTCTGGACATTTTAGATAACGGAAAAGAGATAACCTCTTTCTCATCAGGGTCTAAAGAAATATAAGCTTTTGGAGTCGAAAAAGGTGTAGCTTGAACAATGAATTTGTGATCGGCATTTAACAAGTCAAGTTTCAAGATGTCTGGCGAAAACACAACCACGTCTATATCACTATCCTCATGAACGTCTCCTCTTGCAACGGAACCATATGTAAAACCTTCTTGTCCCAAAATACGTAATCTAGAGAGAATAAGTAAAGCCCTATCTCTCTTTTCAGCTAACAACTTCCAATGCCTCTCAGTATATTCTATTTCCATCTGATTTAATAGTGACTGGAATTAGTTATAAAATGTGAACACTCCTGAGTTGTTTTTCCTAGGGCTAGTAATATTTTGGTTGGTTTTATACCTCATTAAAAATAAGCTTGAAAGACGCGGATTCCAAATATACCCTTTCCTTTTGCTTTGGAAAAAAGGAACGAGAAGTGAGTGGTTCCCAAATATTGCCAATAAAAGGTACTACAAAATTTTCGAGAAAATAGCCCTTATTTTAGGGCTTGTGTCAATGGTGGGTGGAATATCACTAGTGGTGTACGTGTTTCTGAATTTAATTAACGCTTATTTCATATCACCTAGTCAAGTAACTCAATCTCAAGTACCGAGATTAACTCCAATTATTCCAGGTATAACTATAGGGATCAATCAAGTACCTTGGTTATTACTCGCTATTGGAATATCTGTAACTCTCCACGAACTAGCGCATGCAATATCTGCCACATCAAATAAAATTAAAGTAAAAGGAGGAGGTATCTTACTACTTCTTTTCTTCCCCGGCGCTTTCGTTGAACCAGATGAAGATGAATTCATGGGTTCTCCAATATCTGCAAAACTGAAAGTAATCTCGGCAGGGATAGCAGTGAACCTAATATTAGCTGGAATAGTCTTTCCTTTTGTGTTTTACCTACCGCCTTTAATTTCCCAAGGTCTTCAAATAGTTGCTGAAGTACCTCATTACCCAGCTTATAATTCATCGATACCAGTTAATTCAGTAATACTAGCTGTTAACGGACATAAAGTAAATACTCCTGATCAGTTCAGCTACTATTTGAGCCAATCAACACATGTTAACATAACTTTACTACTTCCAAACGGTAGTGTGATAATTAAAACTCTAAATACGACTCCAGACCACAAAATAGGAGTTTACATAACTTACGATTACCCACCTATACTTTATGCTATATTAGACTTTGCGTACTGGATGTTCACGATAAACTTTAGTTTGGCACTACTCAACGGTGCACCGCTAATAATTACTGACGGAGGAAAAATATTTACTGAGCTGATCAAAAAAGTCGGATTAAGCGAAAATGTGTCCTACGTTATTCAAGGACTTCTCGTAGTAGTATTGATAGGAGCGATAGTGCTATCCCTCAGTCCTCCTCAATAAGTTTAGCACTCAACATCGGGAATGGTATAACTTCTTTGATACTCATATTGTTTGTGAGCAACATCACGAGCCTATCTATACCTATACCAAGCCCACCAGTCGGTGGCATTCCGTAACTTAGCGCCCTGATAAAGTCCTTATCGTAGGGGTGAGCCTCTTCGTCCCCTTTCTTAAACATTTCCTGCTCTTGCCTGAACAACTGGTCTTGTAGGATAGGGTCATTAAGTTCGGTGTATGCGTTAGCTAACTCCATCCCAGCTATGAAAAGCTCGAACCTCTCAACAAGTCCAGGTTTTGATCTATGGGGCTTACAAAGGGGCGTAGTCTCTATCGGATAATCTATTACGAACGTAGGCTGGATCAAATTGGGAACTACTAACTTATCGAATAATTTCTCTATCATAAGTCCCCTAACGTAGGTGTCGCCTCTGGGTCTTAGTTCGTACTTCTTCATAAGCTCCTTTAATTGTTCATCAGTCATCTCCTCAACGCTCTTGCCCAAAGCTTCCGATACCGCTTCTAACATGGACACTTTCCTGAACTGAGAGAACTCTATTGTATATTCCTTTCCTGCAATTGTATACGTTAGCTTGAGGTCGTTACTTTTAACCTTCCTGACAACCTCTTGGATCATTTGTTCGGTTAACTTCATAATATCATTATAATCTGCATAAGCCCAGTAGAGTTCTAACAACGTGAACTCGGGGTTATGAGTAACATCTATATCCTCGTTTCTGAAGACTTTACCTATTTCAAAGACCTTATCGAAACCTCCAACAATATATCTCTTGAGGTAAAGCTCTAATGATATTCTTAGATACCAGTCCTCATTAAGATAGTTAACGTGGCTCTTAAAAGGCCTTGCCAATGCTCCGCCATATACGGGCTGCAAAATTGGGGTCTCAACTTCAACAAAACCCTTTGAGTACAAAAATTCTCTAATAGTTCTTATAGTAGTATAACGGATTTCCATAGCCTTTCTCGCTGAGTCGTTATAGAGAAAATCTACATACCTATGGGCATAACGGAACTCTGGGGACATCTTAGTCCAATCTGGTGGCTCTATTAGTGCCTTAGCCAACATAGTGTAATCTTTTACTCTAAGTGTTAGCTCTCCCTTCATCGTATAGAATAAATCTCCTCTTACGCCTATTACATCTCCACGATCTACGATCCTAAAGAAGTCCTCGTATTTCTCTCCTAGCTCATTCACTCTGAGCTGTAATTGTAACCTCTCGCCCTCATCGAATATGTCTACAAACGATATCTTTCCATGACGCCGTATATTAGCTACTCTACCAGCAGTAGAGATATCGAATATGAAGGGATCAGTAGGTTTCTCACTCCTTTCAAATTTCCTTATCTCAGGAATAGTATGAGTTATTTCGTATTTTTGTGGATAGGGGTTTATACCTCGTTTCTTCAACTCCTCTATGATGGCTATCCTTCGTTCATCCCATTTCAAGTGTGATCACTATAATCTAACTACATCAGAAATAAGCCTAGTGCTCAATTTAGCGTATCAGATAAAGGAAGGGAAACGAAAAACAAGAAAATATAAAAAAGTAAAAATCATTAGTACATATTCTTACTTTTTCTTACTTTATTTACTTTCCTTTCTCGGCTTTTGCTAACATGTCTAATAGCTCTTTGGGAGCGTCTTTCTCGCTTACAGCCCCCCTACCAGTCTTTCCGTTGTCGTCATAAGTGAAGGATATCATTTTTCCTACTCTCCAAACCTTCTTTATCTTTGAAGTATCTACTTCTTTCTCTTCTCCCTTATACTTGAACTTTACCTTTGCCATATCTTATCATGGTATCTTACGATACTATCATAAATAAACCTTACGGTATTAAGTTGAGTCATACTTATGATATTCTCTTAATAATTTTCCCCTAAATATGGGAGTGAATTTTAATTTGAAGTCATTTGTAATAATTGGTTTGTCTAATTTAATTCTTGAACTAGAGATGAAATAAAGACCTAATCAAAATTTTTGGACTATTATAGTATTAATAAACGTTTAATGTAAAGAGTATTTCAGCTTTAATGTTTAGAGGTTGAAGACTTAGACCTCATATATAGTCCAAATCACATCAACCAAGTAAACGTTTAGAATAATTCCGTTAGCGTATACTGTGACACTGAACAAACTGAGAAAGCCGTAATCGCCTAAGGAGTTGTTGTATCAGATATTAAATAATCACGTCATTAACTCACTTCATCATCTAAGCCACATGCTAAAAGTTGAGGTAAAAATCTTATTTTTAACATCTATTACGAGACAAGTAATTATTAGTCTGAGGAGGCTAGAGCGAAACGTTTTTAACTAATTACGCGTTAATAAAAAATAACAACATGGGGGCGTAGTCTAGCTTGGACTAGGATGCCAGGCTTGGGCCCTGGTGGTCGCGGGTTCAAATCCCGCCGCCCCCACATTAGGGATACCCCTAACACCTCCCCTACTAATATAAAATTCGATCATCTTGTCTAAAGGACCAACGTAAGTTCCTTTACGTTACCCTTTGAGTCCTTCTTTATCTTGTAAACATAATACTTCTTCCCTCTTTTACGAATCTTATATTACCCTGCTGAGAAAACACTATAACCCATATTTAAACTATAGATTAAACAAGTGGTATAATTACGAGTTTGGCCGGGATGAAGAACGCTTAAAGTACACAGACCAGAAGAATAATTAGAGAATCATAATAATTACAATGAAGAAATTAACATCTAAGAAGATTTAGAATTTTTTATTTAAATTTAATTTGTTAGAGTAAAACAACTAGTGAATAGGAAAAAGGGAAAGAAACAAAATACTTTACTGTTGCTTTTTCTCTTCAATCGACTTACTCTTCGCTAACTTCTCGGTTTCAGACTCTCTCCACGGTTCTGCCTTTTCAGTGAACTTTACGTTAGATTTCATTCCAGCTAACTTCTTTGCTACCTCTTCTGAATAGTTTAAGTCATAGAGTCTACTGAACATTATTCTCTGGGCAGCTGGACTACCAGCACCATGAACTGACTCTATCATAAACGCAACGCCCATGCTCACGTTCTCTAAAAGCCTAACCATTCTTAATCTATCTTCAGCTGTATAACCTTCTACTCCTTGTAAGTATTTTGCAATATACTCCCTTAGTTTAGGGTTCTTTAGATCCCACTCGCTTGGCGCAGTTCCTATGATTCCTCCTGCTATGTCTATTGCTAATTGTGATATCTGTGCTGGAAACCTAGCTACTAAGTGCTTTGTAACATTTGCGTGCATAGGGTTTACCCACCAGCAGTTAGGACAAGGCTGAACCGCATTTAGACTTGCGGCAATTCCTGCAGCATACATTGTCTCAGTGAGGAAAATCTCTTCTGTTAACTTTTCTTGAGCGTGAGAAGCTTTCTCAATTCCAATTTGCTTTGCTAAGTTGTATGTGGCTCCGATTATTACATCACCCAGACCGGCTTTACACCCTCCGTAACCTTGCCTATGATATGCAGAGAATATTTCCACGAGCTGTGAAGTGTATTGCCAGTCCCTTAGTAAGAACACCCTTTCCATTGGAACAAATACGTTGTCAAATATTACCAGTCCCTCATGATTGTAGAAATAAGGTAATGCATCTATGTCTCCTCCTTCCATTCTCCTTGCGTCGTTTAATTGTCTTCCAACTATGATCTTAATCCCTTCTGTGTCAGTAGGTATAGAGAATGCTACAGCATAATCTTGGTCTTCAGGACCCATTGCCCTAGTTGGGAGTACTACTATTTCTTCGCTGGCAGCTACACCTGTAATGTTTGCTTTTGCACCGGAAATGTATATACCATCCTTTGTTACTTCTGTAACTCTCACGTAAGCGTCTTTGTTCTTTTGCTGACTCGGCTTTAACGTCCTTACTCCTTTTGTATCTGTCATCGCTCCGGCTAATGCTAAGTCCTTCTTTTGAACAGTCTTCAAGTACTCAACAAATCTTTCTTTAGGCTCAGTCTTACCCTTTTGTGCCATTAACTCCGTTACGATATACAATGTGTTAAGTGCGTCAAAACCTACACATCTCTGGAAACAAGCTCCAGTTTTGTGGCTTAATTTTCTTAAGAGTTTTACCTTAGCGGCTAAGTCATCTGGTGATCTGTGAATATGATTAAACCTGTTTACTTCTTCGTTAATGAAAGGGCTCCATGCCCTTGCAAGCTCCTTGGTATCCTCTTCCCACGGAGCATCAAAGGTAGCCTTAAATGCCATTATTGAAGGTTTAAGAAATGGGTGAGTGGTTACGTCTTTTACTTCTTTACCCATCACGTAAATTTCAGCCTTATTCCTAACTTTTATTGCCTCCAAATATTGCTCTCCAGTTCTTAGTCCCATGGGTATACATTGGTGTTTAAAGTTTTTAAACTTTCGTATAACCAAAATTATCAATTTTATAAATAGGATATAGTAAATAAAAAAGGAGCGAAAATATAGTGTATTTTACTCTTTTTTTTCTATCTACTACACGTTTATTTCTTTTTTCTCTGGTCAAGGAAGACTTGTAACTTATATCCAGTCCAGACGCTCTGACCAGGTTTTAACCACTCTATCTCTACGTCATCAGGGTTTATACCTAATCTACTGGCTAGAATCTCCTTAGCTTGTCTGTCGTATTGAGGGTCAACTAATTCCTTCCTTGTCTCTATCTTAATCTTCAGCTTATCCATTTCGTTGTCGTAAATCACGAGGTTGAACATACCGGTCGTATCAGGTATCTCATTTACAGCGTCTTCAACATATATCGGGAATAGTAGTTTACCTTTCACTCTGAACATCCATTCAACTCTTCCAGGTATAGGTTCTGCGAATCTCATGTGAGTAATGCCATACACTGGATCAGGATCTGTTATGAACTCGTTCTTTACATAATCACCCAGACTGTACCTGATCAAAGGCATGGTGAAATGATTTAACAATGTTGCTATTAGCTCTCCTCTCTCCCCTTCGGAAACTGGTTCATCGGTCTTAGGATCTACTATATCGAATATCTCCATGTCCTCCCATACTACCAGTTGTCCTTCCGAACCAGGTATCTCTATGGCCATATGACCGTCAGTAGTGCCCCAAACGTTTATGGCTAACTTAGCGTTAGGGTGGACTTGGAATAGTTTCTTCTTTGTATTTTCTGCCGCAGCTCCTCCGTGGAGGAGTAGGACTTTGAATGGTGTTTCCCATCCTTCAAGCTTAGCTTCCTCTCCGATAAGTCTGTGCAGCCATGGGGTTGTTGCGAATACGTCGACTTTCCACAATTTGAATATCAGCATGTGTCTGTTTTTCCATGAGAAGAAAGTCTCTCCTCCTCCAGCAATCGCTGTAGCACCACATCTCCACATTGCAGTTTCAACTACTGGGGGACCCCAACTATAGAAGCCGCTCATATTGAGGTAATTAGCATAAACTATTGTTGGTTTTACTCCAGCAAAAGTCCAAAGGTACCTAGCTTGCCCCTCTTGGAAGTAGTCTAGTTCTAAAGCACCCCAACCTTGGAAGGTCGGAAGACCCGTAGAACCAGATGTAGCGCCTACGAATCTTATTCTCTTAGCAAGCTCGGGATGCATTATAGTTCCGAACGGAGGATTAGCTTGAAGGTCTTTTCTCAGTTCATCTTTTCTCAGAATCGGTATCTTCACAATATCTTTCCAATTCTTGATCATGTCTGGCTCGAAGCCTTTACTCTTCCAATAGTTTCTGTAAAACGGAATGTTATCCCAAGCCCATTTGACTATTCTCTTAAGCCTGAATGTCTTCAGCTTTTCTAACTCTTCTCTGGGCATTGTCATTACTTTTTTGTTCCACAATTTCTCAGAGGGGTCTGGAGGATATACGTTTCTTATAAAATTCTCTCTCCTAAGTTCTTGATGAATCGCCTCATATTCGGCTAATACACTTGACATATACTTAGATTGTATAAACTATTTAAAAAGTATTAATATTTGTGAAAACCTTCTCCTTTGCCCTTCCCGATCTTACCTTCAGACACAAGTTTCCTAAGAAGCTCCGTGGGCTTATACGCTTGATAACCCTTAGAATATATGTCCTCGAGGTTCTTCAATATCTTATCTAAACCCGCTTCGTCTGCCATCTCCATTAACCCCTTTGGGAAGTTGAAACCATATATCATTACCGTATCTACGTCCTTAGCAGACACTATACCATTTTCTACCATCCAACTAGCTTCGTTAACGGAGAGTGAGATTAACCTCGCGGGATCTACCTTGCTTGATTCGGGCAGTTGGACTTTAGCGTATTTACCGGGGGCTGGATATGTATAGAATCCTTTTCCTGTTTTAACCCCCAAGTTTTTCTCGTTTACTTTAGTTTTGAACATTGAGCAGTTTACATCAGGAGTTCCTCTGACAACCAATACATTCCATATATCTACTACCACGTCGAGTCCTACATAATCAGCAAGTTCAAATAAGCCCATTGGTAACTTAAGTTTATTCCTAGCAGTACTATCAACTTCTTCTATTTTAGCTTCCCCGCTCTCTACTTCCCTACATGCTTCCTGAAGTAGTCTGATAAATATCCTATTAGAGACAAAGCCTGGTATTTCATATTTTAAACTCACCGGGATCTTATTCATTTTTTTAGCTAAGTCTATCGTTAAGTCTACTGTTTCTCGATTTGTGTATTTACTTGGAATTACTTCCACGAGTTTCATTATAACTGGAGGATTAAAGAAGTGCATCCCTATTACTTTCTCCTTTCTATTTGTCGCCTCTGCTATATCTGAAATGGGGATAGATGACGTGTTAGTTGCCAATACTGCATGTGACGGCATAACAGTGTCCAACGTCCTGAACACGGTTCTCTTAAGCTCTAGCTTTTCAGGAACAGCCTCAATGGCAAAATCTGCATCTTTAGCAATGTCATAAGAGGTGTTAAAGGATATTCTATCCAAGACAGCTTTAGCATCACTTATCTGTTTTCTTTCTGCTAGCTTGTTCAGGGACTCTGAAATACGTTCTTTAGCCTTGTTTAAAAAATCCCAAGATATATCTATTAGAGCAACTTCAAACCCAGAAAGTGCAGCTACCTCCGCTATTCCATGTCCCATTGTACCTGCTCCAACTACAGCTATTTTACTAATCATCATGTAAGAGAGAAAAAAGTAGATTATAAATAACCATGTTTTCACACCTTTTTTATTATCGTAAGTGTTTTTATACCAGATTACTAAAGTATAAATATGAGTTTGGAGCTACAAGTAAATTATCGTAAAGCGGAGGAAAAAGATTGGGAAAAAATTCTAGAACTTTATAACTCTTTATCCTCTGAAGATCTTTATTTACGTTTCTTTTCTTATCATAGGCTTACACCCGAAGAAGCAAAAAAGATAGTGAGCGGAGGAGATCACTACACTATAGTAGCCGAATCTGAAGGAAAAATAATAGGAGAAGGAACTTTATATAATGACGGGGAATTCGCTCTAGTAGTGCATCCAAATTATAGAAGAATAGGGATAGGAACTGAGATTGTGAAAAAATTGATAGAGAAGGCTAAAGAAGAAAAATTGTGTGAAGTAAAATTTTACACTCTGCCAGATAATTATCCCATGATAAGAATAGGGAAAAAGCTCGGATTTACAATTAGTGAAGATGTTGATGAGGTTTTTGGTTATTTAAAGCTAAATTGTAGTTAAAAATAATTAAAAATTGTGAGAGAGTAAATTAACAAAGTTTAAAGTAACTTTTATTAAATTATAATACGAATGTTTATTGTAGTGAACAACCATTACTGGAAAAAAATTAATAAGTAAAAAGATTCAAGCTCCTTGCGAGACCTCTATAAAAGAGGTGATACCAGCAATTAGGAGTATTTTGGCTCAGGAGTTAATTAAAAGAGGTTATTCTCAAAAAGATATAGGTGAACTACTCGGTTTATCTGTTGCGGAGGTAAACTATCTTATTAAAGGTAAGAGAGGAGACTTAGAAATAAAGAAAGAGCTGGAAAATGATGAAGACTTCACCGACTTAATAAACTCTTTTGTAAATAAACTAGTGAACGAGAAAGATAGCGAGGATACTGTGATCTCACTATGTCCTCTATGTAGTTACGCTAGGAGAAAAGTCTTAAAACAGGGTTCGGCTTGTCCTTATGATACATGATGAGCTTCCAGGCTCTGGAACCGTGAAGATAGATTGCAAGCGCTGATTTATGTTAGTCTTGCTTTTCCTACTATCCTCCCAAAACTTCTTTCCTTGATTTCAGTTAAGTTTATTTTCTTTGTCTCCAAATCGATTTTAGTACATGATCGATAATGGGCCCGTAGCTCAGCAAGGTAGAGTGCCGGGCTCCAGATATGGAGAACATTGGGTCTAACGACCCCTTTATGGGGGATGAGCGGTATCTGGAAGAGAGAGACCCGGTGGTCCGGGGTTCAAGTCCCCGCGGGCCCATTATTTTTAATAGCTGGCTTGTCTTCTGTTCATACATATAAAGATTTTAAACAGTATAAGCGGTATTATATGTGATGAGTCAAGAGAGAAGAATTAAGGTTCTCGTGGCTAAGTTAGGTTTAGACGGACATGATAGAGGGGCTAAAGTAATTGCAAGGGCTTTGAAAGATGCGGGTATGGAAGTAGTTTACACGGGATTAAGACAAACACCTGAGCAAATAGTTAAAGCAGCTTTGCAAGAAGACGTGGATGTCATAGGAGTGAGCATACTAAGCGGGGCACACTTAGAACTGGTTCCTTTGGTAGTTCAACAAATGAAAGAAAAAGGATTAAACGACGTAGTGCTGGTAGTGGGAGGAGTTATTCCCCCACAAGACATACCTAAGTTAAAAGAGATTGGAGTTGACGAAGTATTTTTACCCGGATCAAGTTTGAAGGAGATTACTGAGAAAATAACTAAAGCGGTAGCTGCTAAGAGGGGCTTAAAGATTGCTTCTTGAAAGAGCACTTGAAGGAGACGAGCTATCAATTTCACGTCTTTTAACAAAGATTGAATATATGTCCAGTGAAGGGTTAGAGAGTTTACAAGAATTAATGAAGAGATCAGGGAAAGCTCATGTAGTGGGAATAACAGGATCTCCCGGAGCTGGTAAGAGCACCTTAATCGGAGAGTTAATCAAAGAATATGTAACTAGAGGCCATAGAGTAGGTGTAATACTGATAGATCCTTCAAGTCCGTTTAGCATGGGCTCTTTTATGGGCAATAGGATAAGATTGACAAGTGTTGAGGAAAAGAATGTATTCGTTAGGAGTATTGCCTCGAGGGGCCATCTAGGAGGTATATCTTCTGAGGCACTAATGCTTATTGAAGCATTAGACGGTCTTGGCTTCGACAGAATTATAGTTGAAACTGTAGGAGCTGGACAGACAGATACAGACGTAGTAAACGGAGTTCACACGATCGCTGTAGTAAACGTTCCGGGGACTGGGGATGAAATACAAGCTTTGAAAGCAGGAATTATGGAAATAGGGGATGTATACGTAGTAAATAAAGCTGATAAAGTGGAAGCAGAAATGCTGTTTAACGTCTTACGCTTCGCTATCGACACAGCAGAAGTAGATTATAGAGATGGATGGAAGCCTAAGCTCGTAAAAACGATAGCTACTAAAGGAGTAGGGATTAAAGAAACGGTAGATATTTTTGAGGAACATCTGGAATATTTAAAGCAAAAAGGTATCTTCGATGAGAGAATAAGAGAAAGAAGAATAAAGATGATGGAGTTACTATTGAGAAAGAAAGTAAACGACGTTATAACAAAAATCATTAGGGAAAACAACGAGATAGTATCGAAGAAGCTTAATGAGGAACACGATATAATAGGTATTCTAAATGAAATTTATAAACTAGTTAAGGAAACTATGTGAGTCTTCTACTTTGGTATTACGCCTTGCCTTTTTAACTCCCTTACCACTAACTCTCCTATCCTTGAAAGACCGTAGTACTTATGATGTGTTCTAGTCTCCTTTTTTGGCTTAGACCTTCTCTCCCTAAATTTTATTATTTTAGCTTGAGCCTCTTCTAGTAGACCCATTCTTTCCAATTCCTCTAACTTAGGTGTTATCTCTTCTAACGGCTTATGCAAAAGCTTTGAATAAGTTAGAGCGTGATCTGCGTTTACCTCATCAGCTATCTTAAGAATATCCAGGGCGAACTGGTCGTTTTTAACTAAATCAATATATGCCTTTATCAATTCCTTCTCATCTAACTGTCTTAATAAGTGGTCTCCTTCTCTGGTCAAAGTGTAGTAAGTATGGTGTTTATGAACTTCTTTACTGAGCTTAAACTTTGCTTCAGTATTTTTCAGTGTAGCACCATGAACCCTTTCAATTAATCCTAACCTTTCTAGCCGGTCTAGCAATTCTACTACTTCTTGAATGGGAATTTTTGTATTCAGCATTATCGACTTTCCATAGTCAACATTAGCCTTCCTTAAATGTTTCATTACCTCCAGAAGTCTCTTATCCTTTAGAACTTCCATTAGTTTTTTTCTCAACTCCTCATCCATAATTCACTCTCCCTTCAGGAAGTTGACTATAACGTTGTTAAAGCTTACATTATCATCTAGGTAACATGCGTGTTGCTTGCCTACTATCACAAGCTTCGCCGTGTTTACGGTCTTCATTATAAGCTCAGCATTACTTCTAGGAGATACTGAGTCTTTCTCACCCCAAATCAGAAGAATTCTCTTGCCTACTAAGTTCTTCAACTTGTCCTTATAAGCGGAGACACCTACAGCTCCGACTAACACCAGTCCATCTACCATGTCCGGGTTATCTACAGCGAATCCTAATACTGCTTCTCCACCCATGGAAGCACCTAATAAATATGCTTTGCTTATCCCTAAGGTGTCCATGAAGTCCTTTATAAAAGATGAAAGAGATTCAAAGCCCCCATTAGTAGACTTACCAAAGCCTGGAAAATCTACCGAGATTGCTCTATATCCCGCATTGGCTATACTTTCTACTGTCTTAGTTTCGACCCATGTATGAGCGTTAAATCTCGCACCGTGAAATAGAAGAAAAGGCTTTCCACTTCCTTCTTCAATAAAATGTATTTTAGCACCTTTTACATCGACATATCTGTCTTGCATAATTTAAAATATTTGACATCATCTAAAAACTTATTTCCTTAATTTTATACTTTGTTTTCTTATTTACTCATTTTTATCAATAAATTTGAGAATGAAATCTAAGAGGTTATCATTTAATTGGTACCTACCTACTTCGATATTCCATGACCTCACTACCTTGACATATTTCATAAATGAAGAAACGGAAACTAACCACGGAGGATAAGTAAAGAGACCTATAACTTTTTTAAATTCCTCGATTAAGAATGCTTTACCCGGTGTAACTACAAACATTAAATCTACGTCTAAAGATGTGTAGTTAGGGGAAAGCGCGTCGTTGTATGACTCGATTAATACGTTCTTGTAATTCTGAAAAACTCTCCGTGTACACTTCTCGGTTATCGCAGGCGAAGAATCAACAAGCTCCCGAAGTTTTTCCTTAGAGATTTCAGTAGCCTTAAAAATCTTCTTTAAGTGTAAAACTTTTCCCGTTAATGAGTCTGGGACTATCTTCTCGAAACCTTGTAGTGAGAAATGAAATACCGATTCGCAGTCGAAGACACGTAACATTACAATAACTCCTTCATTTATCAGTTCCTTGTAAAGCCTCACATCAAAGTTTATCTTTTGTAAATCTGGCGGTGCTAGTAATACTGCAAATGGATTAATCTCGTTTATTATGTTTATTATTCCGCTCTTTTCACTCTTATATCGTATTATTTCGTCATAGTATTTTAACGCATCATTTCCAACTAGAGCGTTTAACTCCTCACTTCTTAAGAGTGTCGAAAAGCTGTACCAAGCGTTATGACCTGCCACGGGTTTGTGAGGAAAAAATTCTATTCCATTCTGCCTTAAGGTTGATAATAAAGATAGAGAAAAAGTTGTTTTACCTGAGTCAAACTGTAACAAGCCGTTTACTAGTACTCTCATCCCAATGATCTTCTTATTTTAGCCATTTCTAAAAGGTAATTCTTAGCTTCATCTATGTGTCCTTCTTTCAACGCCAATAACGCCAGACTTGTCATTAAGTTATGCTTTCTACTTACGTAGTCATTTCCCCCAATGTGTATCCCTAGCTGATGTTCAACGAAATCGATATCTCCTTTTATCTTAGTCAGTGTATCCTTATCCACGTTCCAAATCTGTTTAAGTAGTTCAAGGGACTCCAAGCTAATGAATTTAGCAGCACATTGAATGTCATACTTAAAGTATTTGTAGTTCTGGGAAAATACCTCGAATTCTTTCTCGTTAAGTTTGCCTAAAGAGGAAATACCGATTATTTCAGGAGGTATACCTAGGCTGTAAAGCGCTCCAGTAAATGCTATCGCTCTGGGTAACGTTACTTTACCTGTACTTCTTGAATATCCAAACAGTCCTATATGCAATTTTCTCGCTCTTCTTCTAGGTAATAAAAGAGCTATCTTGTTTATAGCATCTGCCAAACTCTCTATTATTGGTTGATAACTTTCTGTATACAATCTAGCTATTTTTTTAAGAATATCTTCCTCGTCATCACTTAGTATGGGTTTCTCCTGCACATCTCTCTCGTTAACTTTCCTTATGGCACTTACTACCTGATCATCTTCATAATCATATTTGAAAGCTGACTGAACTGTATAAGTATAAACACCCCTGTACTCGTCCATTGTCCTATCTACATTATCAGGACTAAAATGTCCTCTAAACGGTAATGCTCCTACCCCTAACATAGGGAAGAAAGATATGTTAAGTTGTTTCTCCATCTTCCCTAGTCTGCTAAGTGCATATTTCACCGAAAGTATAGCGGAGATCATCCCGTAGTTCATTGCAGGGTCTGACCTAGCCAGAAACACCCTCATATAAGGAGGTCTAAGAGCTTTAACATAACCACCTACTATCTCGTCTATTCTTAGCATAGAATCTCTGTCTTCGATGAGCGGTATTATTTCGATTTTTTTAGGGTTTATCTCACCTATAAGGTCTTTCACGTAAATATCATCGACGAGTTTCACGTCCTCTGTATTGACTATCACGTTCTCATAATATTTTACGATAGAGATCAAATCTTTGTAATCAGTAGTGAAAGGAAGAATCACCTCGAATACCGGAGGGGTAGGTTTTGTATCATAGAATTTCTCTGCTAGGTCATAGGTGATCGGAATACTTTGAAGAGTTTCTGCGAATACTTTCTTTTCGGCTCCCTCAATCTTCGGGTTCGGAATTCTGTATGTCAGGAATATGTCCCTACCTAATACTTTTTCCTTGAAAAACTCAGGGTATTGAGAAAGTAGTTTTCTGACTACGTGGGTATCTACGTCTTTTCCCTCTGCGTCCCACATGACCTCATCCACACCATAATGGGAATATGCTAAAAAAGCTTCAATTACTTCGCCTTCACCGCTTATTACTTCGCCCTTATTCCACTCAGGCACTCTGGCATTGTCAGGGTGTTGAGTTGACATAGTCTTAGGTATTTTCCTCATATTAGTAACGCGTGTGAAAATATGATATAAAAGCTTAAATTATTAAAACTTATGGGTTAGATGATTACTTATGCCGTTAAGTAAAGGTATGGATGCCCCTGATTTTGAAGCTGAGGCAAGCACTGGTAAAGTTAAACTTTCCGATTATAAGGGCAAATTAATAGTAGTGCTTTACTTTTACCCTAAGTCTTTCACACCAGGCTGTACTAGGGAAATACAGAGGTTTGTAGAGCTGTATGACCAGTTCAAGGAACTATCCGCTGAAGTCATAGGAGTAAGCGTAGATTCTTTAAGCACTCAAAAGAGGTTCGCTGAGAAATACAATGCAAAATTCCCGGTTGTTTCAGATAAAGAGAAAAAGATAAGCGAGGCTTATCAAGTATTAAATGAAAAGGGAACAAGTGCACAAAGAGTCACGTTTATAATAGATGAAAATGGGAAAATCATAGAGGTTCTTGAGAAATTAAAGAAAGCTGAAGAACATGCAGACAAGGCTTTAGAAATAGTAAAGAAAATGAGAGGGAAGTGAAAGAGTGTTTAAACCGTTTAAACCCTAGTCTTTAATTATCCTTTTGTATACTTTGTTTTTGAATGCCTCTACCGGATTATTCAGCACCTCCGGTATGTGATCAACTATATCCGTAGCTACTAAATGTTCACCGAGTTTTTGATATGCTATCGAACCTGCTAAGCTGTTCACAAAGACTCCCATATATGCGGAAGTATACGGATTAACCTTTTGAGCCATAAATGTAGCCACGATCCCCGTAAGTGTATCACCGGTACCTCCTATAGCCAAAGCCGGATTACCAGTTTTATTCAACCTAAACTCCGAACCATTACTTATTACATCCACATAGCCTTTCAACAATACCGTGCATTTACACCTTTTAGCAGCGTCAATAACCTGTTTAACCCTCTCCCTTATAGATTCCTTTACAGCCTCTCCAAAGAAAATCTTGAATTCGCCAGCATGAGGAGTTATTACAGCGTTTGGGTAAAGTTCCCTCTCAGCATTGGCTTTGAGAGCATCGGCATCAATTACAGCAGGTTTATTTAACGACTTAAGGTAATCTACGATGACTCTAGAGGCTTCAACTGTTTCAGGCTCCATACCCATACCAGGACCTATTACTACAACATCCGCTCTATCTATCCACGGTCTAAGCTCCTCTAAATTCTCCTTTGATATGTTTTTACCCTTAAGTTTTATAGATATTAAATCGGGTGAGAAGCCAGCTATTACTCTTGCTGTTTCTTCTGGAGAGGCAACATAAACCAAATCGGCTCCGGTTCTCAAAGCTGCTAATGCTGATAGCGTAGGAGCACCGCTGAACGTATAACTCCCACCTATAATTAGAACCCTCCCGTTATCGCCTTTTTTGGCTCTGTAATCCCTTTTCCTTATGTTTATGACGAGGTCTCCAGGTCCCACGTATATTTCTGCTTCCTTCGGAATTCCAATTTTCTTTACGACTGTTTTCTCCGAAAAACGTTGAAGACCTGGCTTTAGATCATGAAATGTCACTATCAAGTCAGGGTTTACATACTCTCCGAGTGCGCCACCAGTATCAGGATCTACTCCAGATGGTACGTCTATGGAAACCTTGAACCCTTTGCTTTCATTGAAAACTTTTATCGCTGTAGCGAAAGGCTCTCTGGGTTTACCAGAGAATCCCGTACCGAGCATCGCGTCGATTAATACGTCAGTCTGCACTGGAGAAAGTTGGGATATATCTTTTACCTCGGTTACTTTTACGGAATAGTCCATCTCTTCTATTACATTAAGGTTTAAGACAGCGTCCTTGTGTTTATTTTCGCCGAATAAGAAAACCTCTACTTCTGCACCATCTCCTGCAAGGTGTCGAGCTGTTACTAACCCATCTCCACCTTTTCCACCGTGTCCCACAAATACCTTGACCTTAAGGCCTTCAGGATCAAACCTCTTTATTATTTCATCTCTAACGCTCCTGCCGGCGTTCTCCATGAGTAATAATGTAGGTACTCCTAAGGCTTCACTGTTTATTTCCAGAGCCCTCATCCTTTTTGCGGATATCATAACAAATTAAATTATCCGTCAATATATGATAATTCTTTCTCAGACTCGGGTTACATCGTCACTTTTCAGCATTGGAGTTATTCATCATCTTTTTTCAAATATTTTTATAACACTAGAGCTTTTTAATTGTTGAGGGTAAATGAAAGGAACACAAACAGAAATGGGGCTAAAAGGACTGTTTATGGCTAATTCTGAAGACCACCTACTCCTCTCATTCACATCAGAAAAATTGTACCAACTTAACAGAAAGGAAGAGGCTCAAATGGTAAAAGAGAAGTCTCTTGTAGAGCTAGGTCATGCTAAAGGAATTCTTGAAAAACTCGTAAAGTATATGGGAGTTAATAGTATGAAAGAGTGGTTAAACGAAATTAAGAATAAGAAAGGTGACGATGTTAAAGAGGAATTTATGCTTACGTGTACTGTATATCTACTAAGCAAGCTCTTGTCAGAAAAAATCAGTGATATAAAAGAGAAAGAAGAGCTTACGAAACAAGCGGAGATTTACTATCAAAAAGCTAAGGAAATTTACGAGAAACTTCTTGAATCTAACATAAATGTAGCCTAAACTTCATTAATTTTTTTAGATATATACGAAAAATGTTTAACAAATCTTTATATATCCGGTTAAGGTAATGATAATTTGGGTACCTAAATGGTCTACCTCGCCCTCGAAAAAATATTAAACGAGTTTGCTGAGAAAGAAGGAAAAGAACACGTAGATACTTACAACAAAGTAGCCCTAACAGCAAAAGCTGAAGGCTACGCAGACGTAGAAGCAATGCTCTGCGCATACGCCGAGGAAGAAGCAAAAATAGCACAAACAGCAAAGAACGTAAGCGAGCTCTTAAAGGTTAAAGCACTACTCAGTGAGTTTGCTGAGAAAGAAGGAAAAGAACACGTAGATACTTACAACAAAGTAGCCCTAACAGCAAAAGCTGAAGGCTACGCAGACGTAGAAGCAATGCTCTGCGCATACGCCGAGGAAGAAGCAAAAATAGCACAAACAGCAAAGAACGTAGCTGCATAAATGTTTCATTTTTATTTTTATTTTTCTTTGGGATAAATTTTATTTGTTCTAGATTAGTTGGGAGTCGGTAATACTATATATTTTCGCAAAATTAATAAATGTTTATCGAGCATATTAGTCTGATATGACGATAGGATATATAGTGGGTTCAGCTACTACCGAACAGGCAACAGCCCTTCTTGAAAAGAAGATAAGAAACGGGTATTACGTTGTAATAGAATACGATGACGAAAAAGTGTTAGGTTTAGTTACTCAGACTTTTACCGGCAGCCCACTCCTTGATAATAATTTAAGCGATATAGAATTCATACAAAAAATCAAGAAATTTAATAACTCGATCCCCTACTTCGTAAAGGCCAAGATAAAATTACTTTGTAAGCTAAACGGTACGTTATCGAGACCTGATATACCTCCAGTAGCTGGGTCACCTATAAGGCTTGCAACAGATGAAGAGCTAAGAAGCGTGTTTTCTAATGGTGAAATAAAGTTGGGTAGGGTGATAGGAACTAACGTAGAAGTTAAAATCAAACTTAACTCTCTGGCTAGACACTTAGCAATTTTAGCTGCAACAGGATCTGGAAAGTCCAATACCGTAGCCGTGCTTTCATCCCGGATAGCCGAGAACGGCGGCTCAGTTCTGATTTTCGATTATCACGGAGAATATTACGATAGTGAGATTCCTAGATTAAACCAAATAGAACCGAAGATTAATCCATTGTCTCTAACGGTTAGTGAGTTTGCAACCTTGCTAGAACTGAGAGAGAACGCTATAATTCAATATAGAATTTTAAGGAGGGCATTCAAGCAGTTTGTTGAGGAAGTCAAAAATGGCATAACTGAGAATACCATTAGTTTCGCTGAACTAAACACAAATTTCGTTCAGCTATTGACCGAGAAAGTTAATGAAGTGTCTAAGGATGAAAAAAGAAAAGATAGTAGGGATGAAGTACTGAATAAGATAGAGGACTTTGCGGATAGGTACAGCGAGCTAATAGACTTCACTTTCGGAGACGTAATAAATAGACTAAAAGTGGGTAGAGTAAATGTAGTTAACCTAAGCTCTCTAGACGAGGACGGTATAGACGCTGTAGTCGCCCATTACTTAAGAAGAATTTTACATGCCAGAAAGGAGAATAAGATTAAGAGAACCGGCGGTCTCAAGTTCCCTATCATATCTGTAATAGAGGAGGCTCACGTTCTATTATCGAAAGATGAAAACACGTTAACTAAGCATTGGGCGGGTAGAATAGCCAGAGAAGGCAGGAAATTCGGTGTAGGCTTGATAATAGTAAGTCAGAGACCTAAAGGTCTTGACGAAAATATACTGAGCCAGATGACAAATAAAATAATTCTTAAGATAGTAGAACCTACAGACAAAAAATACGTTCTGGAAACCAGCGATAATCTAAGTGAAGACTTGGTAGAAGAGTTATCGTCCTTGGATACAGGGGAGGCTATAATAGTAGGTAATATCGTTAAGTTACCCGCCTTAGTTAAAATAGATAAGTTCGAAGGAAAATTAGCTGGAAATGACCCCGATCTAATCTCAGAATGGAAGAGTGTTAAAGAGGATGAAAATAAGCACATAGATACAGCCTTCTGGGGATAACCATGAGGATCTTACACGTTTCGGATACACACTTAGGGAAAAGACAATATGATAAGGACTTCAGGGAAGAAGATATCTACGACACCTTCAGGCAAATAATCGATATAGCTATTAAAGAAAGAGTCGACGCTGTTATACATACAGGTGATTTCTTCGACAAGAACGAACCACCTAACAAGGCTATATTGGTAGCCTTAAAGGAGCTCAAGAGATTAAAAGAGAAAGAAATACCTTTGATTGCTATTGCCGGTGACCATGATTCTCCAAAAAGAGGAAGTAGTATTTTCCCGCAAAGAATATTAGAAGAAGAAGGTTTATTAATACTTCTTGATCACCAAAACAACTATTATAAGCTAAATGACGTTGAAATTTTTGGCATCTCCCACGTTCCCTTGACGGGAGTCAAGGTGTTAAAAGAGAAACTAGAAAAAATGAAATCTTCCTCTAGGAAGAGCATCTTAATGCTTCACCAAGGTGTCAATCCGCTATTACCTTACCAATACAGTTATCAACTGGAAGTATCAGATCTTCCCAAGGGATTTGGAATAATAACTTTAGGACATTTCCATGACAGAATAAAACATGTTCTCAATGGAGGAACGCTCGTAGAAGTAGCTGGTTCACCAGATATTATAAGTGTAGCAGAACTCGAGGGATACCAAAAGAATAAGAAAGGTGTGACCGTTATCGATTACTCCACTAGTGAACCTTCTATACATTATATTAATACTGATATTAGACCACAATTAGAAGTTACGATTAATACAAATAATCTAGAAAAGGAAGTTGAGTCTTTAATTATTAGGCTTACGTCCTTAATAAACGGGTACACGAAAAAACCAATTTTACACATTATACTTGAGGGGACTCCACGAAAGAAAAACGAAATCGTAAATAAGCTGAGAGATTTGTCTAAAGTCTCAGAGTATTACAGAATAGCGAAGGACAATACATCGTATATAGACGAGACAAAAAACAACCCTAAAGTTTCTCCTACTTCGTCCCTAGATGAAATGATTATGGACTATTTAGTCAAGGTTGCCAAATACACAGAGTCTAACGCAAAGTTAGTACTTTCAATACTTAAGGAAGAAAACGAAGATGAAGTATATAAGCTCCTTAGGAAATTTGCGGGGTTAGATTGAAATGATGGAGATAAAAAGAATTTATCTTGAAAACTTTCTAAGTCACGAAAAATCGGATATAAAGTTTAAGCCTGGAATTAACGTAATTATAGGCCACAACGGAGCTGGAAAGAGTTCTATAATAGATGCCATTTACTTTTCTTTATTTAGAGACCCAGTGAGGAAAATAAACCAAGACGACTTGATTAGAAAAGGAAGCAAAGAAGCGAAAGTAGAATTAGATGTTGAAATCAACGGAAAGACCTATCAAATTACGCGTTTAATCAAGGGAAGTATAACGGATACTATTTCGGAAATCTTTCCAAACGGGTATAAGACCTTAGCTAGAGGAGCCAAAGAAGTTGATGCTACAGTATATAAGTTGATAAATGCTGATGAAGAAATCTTCTCGTCTACTTTATTTATTGCACAAGGCAAAATAGAGGAAATTTTTGATAATATTTCTAAAATAATGGATAAAATTCTAAGAATTGAAAGGATGAATGAACTTAGAGAGACTAATGGTCCTATTCATCAACTAATAAAGGAAGTAGATAATGAACTAAAGTACCTAGAGGGGGAAAAAGAAAGGTATAAGATTATAGAGCAGAGGATTAATGATAACAAGAAGAGAATAGAAGAAGATCAAAAACAATTGCAAGAGATCACTGAAAGAGTAAAGAGAATTCAAGAAGATATACAAAAGAAAAAAACAGAAATAACACAGCTCGAAGACAAAAAGGCAAAAGTAGAGGCTTTATTCCAAAACAAACTCTCTATACAAAAGGAGATTCAAGAAATAGAAGAGAAATTAAGACAATTACCTGGTCTTCTTGGAGAAAAAGAAAACTTAGAAACAAAAGTTAAAGATGAGGAGCTGTTAAATAACAAACTGAATGCCATAAAGGAAGCTAAAGCGTTAATCAGTTCTATCAAACAAACCTCACAATTCCTTGATAATCTAATTAAACAACTTAATTCAAAGAAATCTGATTTAGAGGAAAAGAAGATGCTCGAAGATAAAGAGAGGATATATCAAGAACTTAACAGAAAGAAAATGGAATTAGAGAATGTGGAAAACGAGTATACTAGGCTGATTAGTATACTAGAAAATATCAAAAGAAATATGGAGGAAAAGAAGAAAAGACTGTCAGAAATGAAAATTATTAATGAAGAAGAACTAAAGACAAAGTTAGAATCGTTAAATGAAGAGTTAGAGAGGAAAAGAAAAGAAAAAGAAGAAATTACTTCTAGAAAAAGTGAGGTAGAAGGAGAAATCAAGCAGCTAGTCTCTATTAAGAACAACTTACATTCTCTTGAAAGTGTAAGTAAATGCCCGGTTTGCGGAAGAGACTTAAGTGAACATGAGAGGTCAAAAATATATCAAGAACTTTCCGAAAAAATTGAGCAATTAAGTAAACAAAAACTGGAACTAAACAAGCAATACCTTAGCTTGTCTGATTATATCAACAGATTACAAAGCACTATAACGCAACTTCAATCTCAAATACTGAGTTTACAGAAGTTAAAGGGGGAGTACGAGAACCTCAAGCAAGAGTTAGAAAAATTGGAGAAACAAAAAGCGGATTATGAAGAGAAGGTTAAGAACTACCAGCCTGCTCACGAGGAATATGTTAGGGTCAAGGATCAGCTAAAGGAACTTGAAGATTATCATAACAGATATTTGAAGGTAAGCCGCGTGTCAGAAAACGAGATCGAGGATCTAGAAAGAGAAATAGCTGAGAAGGAGAAACAGAAAGCTGAAGACACAGAAAAACTATCACAAATACTTAATGAGTTTGAATTACCTAATGACAATAAAAAATTATTAGAGATCGAGAAACAAATTGAGAATAAGATTACTGAGATTCAGAACCTGAAAAGAAAGTTAGAGGATGTAAAAGCTAGACTGGCAGTTCTACAAAACGAGAAACTAAGAAAGACTGCACTGGAAAATGAACTGAGGAATGTGGAAGAGGAAATCAGTACAATTAAGTTTGATGTAGCCTATTACCAAAAATTAAAAGAGGAAGTGGAAAAAATGAACGACGAATACAACAGATTATCTGTAGAGATGGGAAAGCTAGAGGGAGAAATAAAAGCATTACAGTCTACCATAGATAACGACCTTAAGGAGCTGGAAGAGATTAAAAAGAAAGTGGAAAAAGAGAAAAAGTTAATCGATGCAAAGAAGAACCTAGAGGGACTTAGGGAGATATTAAGCGAGAAGAAACTTCAGGCTTACATTAAGAATAATGCAAAAACGTCCATAGAGAATAATCTCATAACTATACTTTCTAAATTTGATCTAACATATAGAGCTTTAGAACTTAATTTTGAGCAGGGAGGTAAGGGAAAGAACAAAGCTAGTGCAATAGTAGTGTATAATGATAAAGGGGACGAAGTCCCTGTAAATGCTTTAAGCGGTGGGGAAAGAACATCTATTGCAATAGCCTTAAGGCTTGCGATAGCTAAATCTCTAATGAGAGATTCCGGAGTATTGATTATGGACGAACCAACGGTTAATCTTGATGAGTACAGAAGGAGAGAGTTAATAGACATAATACGGTCATCTCTTGAAATAGTTCACCAAATTATTCTTGTAACTCACGAAGAGGAGTTAATGGAGGCTGGAGATTATGTACTCAAGTTGGAAAAGAAAGGCGGCATAAGCAAGGTGGAGGTGGTATCTAATGATCAGCAGGTTGTATAACGAAATACTAGAAAACAAACAAAGAATACTAGTAAGCACTGCTGAATTAAAAAACCAGTTATTTGCCATGGTTAAAGAAAAATTAGATACCAAATGGATTACATATCTACCTCCAACTAATATACCTTCAAAAAACATTTTAGCTATTGACGGTGGAATGTGGTCTAAAGAGACTAGATCAGGAGTAGTGTTTATCGTTGATGCTGAAGCTGTATTGTATGATGGAAGAAATATAAAGAGAGTAGACGATAAGGTGCTAATTGATGCTTTCAGGCCCGGTAATCATGCTAAGGAAAGAATCTCGCTTGTTATGCAATTAATGGAATTGCAATTGGCAATAAAGAATGGGGATAAAGCCGACCTAATCCTATTGGACGGAAGTTTAGCAAAAAAGATAGGAAGACATAAAGTAACTGAGAAAATTTCGGATGTAGATGATGTATTTACTGTCGATGATATTATTTCCCTCAAGGAGAGAGAAAGCGAGGAAAAAATGCACAAGTTATTAGTTGCGGAAAATCACTATGCTATCTCGCTACTTATAGAGAAGTATAGAGAGAAACTTTTATTCATATCTAAAAACAGTAAGTCATCAGACATCTTTGGTCAACCTTATTCCGATGTAGTAGTTTTAGAGCTCTTTACTCAAGGTATCGGTTATACTCAACCCATAGAGAAAACAATTGAGGATAAGTATGTAGTAAGTAAAAAAGCAAGTAGGATAATGTCAAACCTAAAATTTTACACTTCATTGGTGAGGCTAGATAAAGATGGCAGGATCTTAAAATTTGACTTTTTTGAAAGAGGAAAACTGTTAGAATTCATAAACACTTTAGCGGCAATTTCAGTAAGAGGGTATCCGTACCCGTTGTTAGAAGTTCATAAAGACGTAAGGATCAGTAGGGATGATGTGAAAAGGGTTATGAGATTACTTGGGTTTAAACCTAAACAAGAGGAGTGGTGGCCAAGTCAGTTCTTATAAAAATTATTTTTTAAGTCCAATTGATAGAATTTCTGTATGCCTAAAAAAGTTCTTGTAGATATAAGTGTCGAACCGATAGGAACATCTAGTACAAGCCTTTCGCCTTATATAAAGAAGGTTTTTGATGTCCTAGATAGATTAGGTATAAAATACTACCCTTCACCTGCAATGTCCACATTAGAACTAGACGATATAACCAAACTTGGATACGTACTGAAAGAAATCAATGATGAACTGGAAAGGATGGGAGTTAAGAGGATAGTCACCCTTATTAAAATAGATGATAGGAGAGATAAAGAAAACAGTATCGAACATAAGCTTGAAGTAATTAAAAGGTAGTAGTGTAGAGTTTAAGTTCTAGAAGATATTTTCTAGTTTTCTCATCAGTTAACGCTCTAACAATATCAGTTGTAGTTAGTATACCTTTTAGTTCTCCGGAAACACCCACTACGGGAAGACCTTTGACCTTTCTATTAGCCATTAATCTAGCAGCGTAATTTAGGTCCTCATATTCATCTACTATAACAATAGTTGGTGTCATTACTTCCTTAACTTTTACGTTAACTTCCTTCATCTTCAACACTGGAGCTAAATATAAGAGGTCTGTGGTGGTTATTGTACCGACAATTTTCCCGTCACTGACCACTATTAATCTGCTGATGTCGTTTGATAATATCAAGTTCAATGCCTCATGCATGCTAGAATTTTCATTGATAATTATTGGATTTTTGGTCATATATTCCGAAATTTTTTGTATTCCTCTAATCAAACTACCGTAATACTGAGATAGGTCGCTTTTTATTATCATACCTAAAATTCTCCCGCTGTCCGAGGTGACTATTAGCATAGGTTGTTTCTTCTCTATCATTATTTGAGCGGCTTCAAGCGGTTCAATGTCACTTGTAACCGTCACTATATCCTTTCTCATAACTTCGGAGACGTAAACGCTATCAAGCTCTCTACTTCCCATTTTACTTATAAACTTGAGAACATCTTTTTGTGTCACTACACCTAAAGGATTGCCGTTCTCATCCCCTACTATCAACTTAGGCACATATTCCATTGTCATAATCTTTATTGTATGTAACAATGAATCGTGTGGCCTCACGATTATAGGCTCTCTTACTATTCCCATGGTATATCATAATGAAATTTAAACTCATAAATTCATAGTATATTATTTGATGGAGAAGTTTAGAGAGCTAATTGCTGATATGGTATTTTCAAAGGAGATAAGTAATTATGAAGACAAGATAGAAGAGGGGAGAAAGAAGAGGGACAGCTGCATTTACTTTATGAATGGAGTTTGTTCCAGATATGTAATCAAAAAAGATTCAATATTGCTCGAGTGGATCGGAAAAGATAGAAGAGCTACACCCCACCCTCTTCTATGCTATATTTGCCCTTATTACTCTTTAAAAGCTGAGGAAAGGAAAGATATCCTTGACATAATAGAGCTTTACGTATATTATGAGAACGAGAAAGAGTTAGTTGAACGTGAGCTGCTCTTCCTAGACAGAAGGTATGAAGAGAATCCCTTCCATTTATCGTTGAAGAGAAGAAGAGAGGACCTTATTATCTTCCTTGAAAATATTAATGAAAAAATTAACATCATCAAACGGATAATTAAAGTGGAGGGTGTCGAAGATAAAAGAACTGTTGAAGATATCAAAGAGGAATCCACGATTTAAACATTGGCCCTCTGGTCATCGTTGAGTTAATACTCATACTCCCAGAGGTGATCCTGCCTATTAAAAACAATTTTACTCGCGGAATTTAAAGTTTTTACAGTGAAACATCCATAAAATACACATGAACCGTACATAAACAACAATATAAAATGCCTTTTCCAATTATAAGGTATGAGTTATATCCCATGAAAATTATAGAATATATCACATTTGTAAATAATTTTTAAATTGTTTTGTGTTAGTAGTTATTACTTGTGGAAATAGACTTAGCTGACCTATTAAGACAAAAAGGATTGAAGGTTACACCTCAGAGACTGTCAATACTAAAACTATTGTATAGTGGAGGTCATTTTAACGGTGAGCAGATATATAATGAGCTTAAGAAATCAGAGCCAAGTATAAGCTTATCCACAGTATACAACGCGCTTAATGCCCTGGAAAAAGCGGGGCTACTAAATTCGTTCGAAGTTAACGGAATAACGTGGTATGAAATTAAGAGGGATTTACACGTAAATGTTTACTGTGAAGACTCTAATCAAATTATAGACGTTAATGTAGATCTTGAGGGGTTATATAAAGAACTGAGTGAGAAAGGAATAAATGTTAAATCCCTTAACGTCGTTGTTACTGCGGAATGTTCTAAGCTTTTGAAAGAACCTCAAATAAGTACTTCTTAAACTTAGAGGAGTCTGCTTTTGTAACTATTTCTACCTTTATATCACTCTTTGTCATATCATACCAGTCCACCAGCATAGCCCCCCTTGATTTTCCACAAACCTCTACATCCACTCTTTTCTCTACTGATTCGAGAATAATACTGTTGTCGTAAGCAATGGCTACAGTTAGTGAATCTGGATGTACGCTACCCTTGGATCCTGTACTTTTGGAGTATTCTCTTAGAACTTCATTAACTTTGATAAAAAAGTTCGAACGATTTGTACCCATAGATGAAATTCTTGACCACTCATCATCTGTTATTGTAGCGGCTTCCTCAGCTATTTCCCACGGTACTATTGTAATATCAAAACCGCTTTTCAAGACTATCTCAGCAGCCTCTGGGTCTACCCAAAAATTGAACTCTGCGATTTCCGTCGTATTGCCTCTTGTAAAGGCACCTCCCATAATCCAGACCTTCTTAATTCTCTTTACTATAGAAGGATCTTTCAAGTACGCTAATGCTAAATTCGTTAAAGGTGATACGGCTAAGATTTCTAGTTCTCCATTATATTTTTTTGATAGCTCTATTATTGCATCGCTTGCAAAAATATTTTCTGGTTTTTTCGAGGGTTTTGGTATATCCAACCTCCCCATACCTTTCTCTCCATGAACTTCTTCAACAGTCCTCCAGATACCTCTAATCGGCCTAGAAGCCCCTAAAAAGACCGGTACATGAGAATAGCCGAAATATTCTAGAGTAAATAAAGCATTATTTATCTCATTTTCATACTTCACATTTCCAGCAACTACTGTAACTCCTTCCACGTCGAAAAATTCTAGTGACAATAAGAGAGCTATAGTGTCATCACTTGCTGTATCTGTATCAAAAATAACCTTTCTTTTCATGTAGGATTAATACTTTTGCAATTTACTTTAAACTTTATTTTTCTCTTGATAACAGAAAGGTTAGCCCTTAATTACTTGAATAATTCTTAATAAAAATAAAATAATTCTACTTGAGTTAGTACGAGCTAACTGTTCTCATTCTTTCCAGAGAGATATAAATGTCATTAGAATTAGCCTAAACCTTAATATCCCTATTAGTTTAATCAAAATATTTTTAAGGTGAGTATCACGTATTATGATTAATGCAAGTTAGGCTTTATAATGTAGGCGGTATTAGCAGAGAACTTTATCTCTCTATAAAGAAGGGCATATCTATATACGAAGCGCCTAATGCATATGGTAAAACATCGTTAGCGAGAGCTTTGATTTCGTTGTTAACATCGGAGATAACAGCGGAGGATCTGCTGAATGTTTTTAGTGATGAAGGATATGTCGAAGCTGAAATAGACGGCAAATTATATTACAGAAGATTTAAGAGAATTAAGAATAGGATAGAGGAAGAGAAAAAACTGTATATGGATGATAAAAATGCATTACTACTGTCGTATTTCTCACCCGAGAACCCGTTAGTAGCAAGAATATTAGTCGGAGACGAGAACATAGAGTGGTTTATATCTGCGGCATCAAAAATTGATGAGATTAAGAAGAAAAAAGAAAACTTACAATATAAACTGGGAGAAATAAAAGCAACATATGAAGAATATCAAAAGAAATATAATGAAGCTGAAAATTATATGAAACAATTAGAGGCAATAAATCAACAGTTAGAGAAACTAGAAAAAGATAGAGAGAGTATAAGAATAAACACTGAAAATAGTATCAGGATAACTAAGAAGAATAGATTAGAAGACTTAGAAAAAAGACTTGAAGTAAGGCAAAAAGAATTGAGAGAAAAGGAAGCTAAAGCAAAAAGAATTGAGAGAGAGATAGAAGAACTTAAAAAGAATCTGAACTCTATTTCTAAAGAGAATTTATTAAAAGAGATAGAAGAACTTAACGCAAAGTTACAAAATCTTAACTCAAAAAAGTATAACCTAGACGTAGACTACAGAATGCTTGGGAGAGTACTAGATGAAATAAAAGAGGCTGATGAGAGACATTTAGCCGTATGTTACGTTTGTGGACATGAAGTAAATCCTTCAATTTGGAAGGAGAGATTAGATACCATAAAGAAAGAACTAACAGAAGTAACTAGACAAAGGGACGAGATAACAAAGGAAATAAACAACTTACAAAGCAGGATTAATACAATTACTAATAAAGTAAAAGAAATAGAGAAATATGAACAACAATTAACTAATAAGCAAAATGAACTAGAAACGTATAAACTAGAGATAGGTGAGATACAAAAATCTATTGAAACATTGCAGAGACAAATTAGAGAACTGAAGGAAAAAATAGAGGAGCTTGACACCAAAGACTTAAGCTTAAGTGGAGAAAGTGAACTTGATAAACGTATAAAAGAGCTTCAGCAACAAAGGAGCAATATAGAGTTAGAGCTACAAAGAATAGGCATACCTAAAAGAATTATGGAAGAACTACAAAGCTTCAGAAAGAATATAAAGGATATAGAAGATCAAATTTCTACTCTAGATAAGGAATACATTAGAAGACTAACTGTAGTGAAGGACACTTTTAGCAACCTGGCTAACTCTTTAATGAGGGATCTTGAATTTAATTATACAGCTGAAATAGATGAGAAATATAGAATAGTAATAAAGAAGGACAATGTGAAGATGGATTTGAAGAAACTGTCTACTTCAGAGAAGACTGCAATAGCATTGGTATTAGTATTGATAGGATTGAAAGAGTATTTCAAGAGTCCGTTCTTCATAATTGATGAGTCATTTATGACATTTGACCAGAGAAGATTTGAGAAGATTCAGAAGTACCTTTCCGGCATAGTGGACTATACGATAATAACTAAGAGTAACGATACCGTACAATTCAGGAACGAGAAATTACTTGAGCCGAATCAGATAACGGGTTAATTAGTACCTTTCTCTTAACTCTGATTTAGAAAATATTTATTTTAACTTAAATTTATATTTTTGATTAATAAGTATTTTTACAGATTTTTTACATTAATCTCAGGTGACCAAGGAACGTCCAACTCCTTCATTAAGAGCTTATTTAAATCAGTTTTTATCGCTTCCTCCACCTCAGGCGGTATATTCTCGATTTGCGTGAACCAACCTACCATCGCCATCATACCCAACTCTTCGGCTTTTTGCTTTAACCATAATGCTACTGCTAGACCTGCTTTTGTAGGCTTGAATAAAACTATAGAAGCACCTATTGATGAACTAGCAATTTTTATGGCATGTTTAGATACTGTTTTCCATCTAGTTTTAGTAATAATTTTTACAAGCTCCTTTGCCCTATCTCTTTCACCGATCGCATAGAATATTATCATTAGATAAAAAATGAATACTATACTAATAAAATTTATCCAGAGCCGGTGCCACAACCACAATATCCGAATTCATCAATTTCTATTCCACAGACTGGACATATATAACCAGAACCCTTGACTTCCGAAGCCTCTTTTTTAAATTGAAAAACATGAGGGTCTAATAAAGCTTTCACTAAATCTCTTATACTCACTAATCCAGTTATCTTTCCGTCTTTACTTAAAATCGGCAGATGTCTAAAACCATTATCCAGCATAACTTCTAGTGCGTCTACTATATCTGTGTCTTCTGTAACTCCTATTACATTTCTAGTCATGTAATCAGACACTTTTGCATCAGTCCTGCCATCAGCAACTACTTTAATTAGATCCCTTTCTGTGAATATTCCTACTATCTTATTATTATTATCTATTACTACAAGTGCACCTATGTTATGTTCTCTAAGCTCTTTTGCTGCTAGTGATATAGGATCAGTATCTCTTATGACGTGGATTACCTTATTTCCTATAATTCCTACTTTTGTCTCCATAAGATCTTATTGACTATACGTCTCTGATAAACTTTATTATTATTTTGACAAGGGGCAATTTATCGAAAATTATTCAAAAACAATTTTTTATAATCAGCATGTAAAAACTCTTTAACATGGTTGTTATAGTGTTTATTCGACATGCCCAATCAGTCTCAAACGTTCAAAGAATTCTTTCTGACGATATAAATAGATACCCGTTGACTGACGAAGGTAGACAACAGGCTAAAGAGACCGCTAAAGAGTTAAGGAAAATCCCAACAGTAACGAGACTTTATAGTAGTCCTATACTAAGGGCTTACCAAACTGCATCGATAATAGGAGAGGAGTTAGGATTAGTGCCAATCATAGATGATAGATTAAGAGAGAGGGAATTAGGCGAATTGAATAACTTTAGAATTGACGAAATCAATAACTGGAGAGTAAAAGTTTACAAAAGAGAAATCTCGGCTAAAGGACTAGAGCCATGGGAGATCTTGATGAAGAGGATAGTTAGCTTTGTAGAAGATATTATTAAGAAAGAGGAAGGAACAATTATCGCCGTGAGTCATTACGACCCGATTAGGGCTTTTCTCTCATATCTTATAGATTTAGACGACATTGGTTCTTGGGGAATCTCACTACCAAATGCAAGTATAAGTATAGTCAAATGCAATGACGAGAATGCAAAAAACTGCAAGATAATCTGTATCGGAACTCCTATTTTAACAACTGAAATCTTATCTAGACTCTAATTTTATATTACTGTTGATCCATTTTATATACTCTATAATTTTATTCTTAATAGAAGAATTAACGTTATCGAATATTATTTTATCTACTTTCTCAACGGAATTCATGATAACTTGCCTCACAACCTCTTGGTTTATCTCATTTAAGTAATATTTGGATACAACATGCCCTATACATTTAGACGTACTTATCTTCGAAAAATAAGGTGTATAGTGAGTCCCTCCTACTCCCGCAATGATCTCTTCACATACGGTTTGATCGAACTTGTCTACACCTCTTAAGGTAGCCTCAACCATCATTTTTACAAGGTTCTCGTTCTGCCAGTAGTTTGTATCGCTACCTATCTCCACAAAGATCACCGGATGAGTCTGATACGTGGGACCATGATGAGTAGCTTCAATAGCCTTTTGGATATCCACGGGTAAAGTTAATATCTCTCTAAAAATTGAGGATAATAATTTAGGAAAGGCTATCCCTAGTTTAAAAGGTTCTCCTCCAAAAGCATTAGACCCCGGATTTCCAGGGTAATGAACAGTTAATGAAGGAGTCTTAGACGAGCTCTCATGACGTGAAAATATAACAATAACGTCTCCCTTGTCGTACCTGAAATCTATCACATCATCTTCTATTTCATCAAACCTATACCCTAGTTTTTTAATCGTAATTCCTACAGGGTCTTTTGTAGATATTAAGAAGTTTACTCTCATGACGACCCACTCTTTAGAAGACCTAAAGCCTCATCCACAATAAAGGGAGCCATTGCAAACCCAAATCTAAATCCAGTAATAACTAGCGCGTTTTCAGCAATTTTTTCAATAACGTACTTTTTGCTGCTCGAAGCTGTCCTGAAACCTACGCTAACTAAAATCTGATGACTCAATGGATAGATGGAGTTAACTGTATTCACCGCATCTTTTACTTTCTCATAGTTTATCTTATTATCTGTGGTTTTCTCTGCATCCGAACTGATAATAACTTCTGAACCTCTTCTCTTTAAGAATATCTTACCTTTGTAAAACAAGATATTATTTAAAGTGAAGGAAGAAGAACTCGAGATCAAATGACCCTTATAGACCTCGAGATCTTTGATACTAAAAAGTTTTATAGTGAGATAACCGGTAGAGAAAATAACGTTCCCGTTCACCGAAATATTCTCTCCTGACGAAAGGTGTAATTTCGTTATCTTGTTATCCTTAATCTCGTATCCGTTCACTTCCTCATTTATCATAACACTTTTCGTTACCTTTTCTAAAAGTTTCTCTCCATCTAAATAAAGAGCCCTTTCGTAGATGTACATTTTTGTACTCTCAGGTACAGTAATATCGGGTTCCATCTCTTTCAATTTATTCATCGAAATTTCTCTTCCTATCTGTTTATCTGATATAACACTCATTTCCTTGTATATAACACCGTACTTATGTGATAGCTGGACATAATAATCTATTGAAGATAAACACTTTTCCATTAAGTCCCCGCATAATGGTGGTATAATAGACCATACGCTTCGGTTTGAGTTAAGCTGTTTAACTTTACGTTCTTTTTCTATAATCTTTACATCTTTGTTCATATCTTGAAGCTTATCAGCAACGACGGCACCTACAATTCCTCCACCTACTATGATAATTTCAACCATAACATCGTTTTTAGAAATTAAACAAAATAAACTTTTTAAAGTACGAGGAAAACAGTATCTGGATAGTTATGAACGAGGAAAATGATCCTGAGTTACAGAAGCTTTTGGAGGAAAAAGCTAAGAAGCTAGCTAAAGTAGCATCTAAAAAAGAAGAGCAGAGGAGAGAGCCAGTAGCACATCTTGATTCCAGTAACTTTGACTCTTTCATAAACTCACATAAGGTTGCTGTTGTAGACTTTTGGGCTGAGTGGTGCGCTCCTTGCCTTATATTAGCACCTATAATTGAAGAGCTAGCACACGATTACCCACAAGTAGGTTTCGGAAAAATTAACAGCGATGAGAATCCAGATATCTCAGCCAGATATGGAGTAATGAGCTTACCTACAGTTATATTCTTCAAGAACGGAGAACCAGTAGATGAATTGCTGGGAGCAGTTCCTAGAGAAGAGATAGAGACAAGAATTAAGGCATTGCTAGGTGAATAATATGAAACCGTTGCTTTTAGGAATTGATGGGTTGAGTTATTCAAGTTTTATGAAATGTAATCCTAGAACTTTATTGATGCTCTTCAGTAGTACTTTCAGGGGAGTAGTGGCTAATAAGAACAAGAACAACCACCCTACTCCTGCATGGCTTAGCATTTTAGAAATGACAGATGATATCAACGAAAGCGGTTTTCTATCTTCTCTCCCTAATTTGAAGTTAATCAAGATTACTAAGGCAGTTGCAATTAATATACCTATAACTAATCCTACCTATGGAGAGGTTAAATTACCTTATGACAAGACTGTACCCATAAAGGACGAACTAAACAAAGTTAAAGAAGCTATATTTAAAAACATAGATGAAAACCCAGTAATAGCAGATGTGACAGCTCTAGACAGGTTCTTAGTAAATAACGGGAGCATAGATAAGTGTGAGATCTATAGAGAGATTGACGGCTTCGTTAAAGAAATAATAAATAGAGTTCAGGATTTCATAATATTCTCACCTTATGGAGAACCTAAGGACGGAAAACATGAAGCCTACGGTGTTTACTTATCAACGGTTCCTAGACCTAATGAGCATGATACTGTAAAACTGCCTGAACTTGGTATCCTCTTTTCAAAGCTAGTTAAGGGAGATGTATTTTATTGATTTCAAAAAATTAATTGTAATATGGTAACGCCATGTGGTATGGTACACTGAATGCAGACGATATTAACATTGCAGAATATAACTTCTTGAGATATTTGTACATTGAGCCCCACCTAAAGTCTATTTTCTTAACATATTTATTTACATCGAATATCAACATCCCTGAATAATCTCCGGCATGCATCATACATATGACTCCTTGTGCATAATAAGGTAGAGTTCTACCACTAAGCTCCTTTACAATTGTAGCGGCTGCATTTTCAGATGATATCATAGCCGCTCTTCCGGTCTTTGCCGGGATCATACCTTTTGCAGAATCGCCGACTGCGAATATATTCCTAAATTTAGTAGATCTAAAAGTGGGATGTTCCACTGAGATAAACCCAGATTCGTCTGTTAACCCAGCTTTTTTTGCTATTTCGGGTGCGGAGAGTGTAGGAAGAACGGAAATTAAGTTAGTATCAATCTCGTTTCCGTTACTTAACAAAACTTTGTTTCTAGAGATCTCCTTAACATAAACTCCTTTTATTAACTTAATCCCTCTTTTTTCAGCATATGCATTCACTTGTTTTGGGATCCAATCTACCGGTAATATCCCGAACATACCTTTAGGGCTTTGCGTACCTAGATATACTGTTACCCTCTTTCCCAGTTTTCTACCCAGATATTCCAGTATAAAGGCAACTTGATAGGAGGGACCTTCGATAGGGCTGTTCATTGCATTACCTACGAATGCGTTTATTTCATCTTTTTCTTCTACAACCTTTTTTATACCTAAAAATCCCTCAAGTGTGTGATGCATAAATGCGTTTTCATGACCCTTAATTTTATTGAAGTTTTCTTCATAAGCTCCGCCTAGAGCGACAACTAAGTAGTCATAATCAAATGTGCCTTTATCTGTCTTTACTTCATTAGATTCCGGTCGTATTTCTAAGACCTTACTTTCAATGAACTCAATGCCTCTTGGCGGTAATTTTTGAGATGCAAGAAAATACGTGTTTTCAATTTTTACATCGTCTGTAAGCAGAGCTGGAAATATTGTATTGTCGTAAACTCGATCCGATTCTGAAATAACTATAACGTCAGCTTTATCTGGAATATTTTCCCTCAATCGGTGAGCAATAGTCAAGCCCGCAAATCCAGCTCCTAGTATTAGAACTCTCTTTTTATTTGCCATTAATCTACATTGTTGTAAAAAGGATATAAGGCTATCACAACAGGTTGAACGTAAAGATCTTTACGAGTTATATGCATTTTAGTTAAGTACCCAATTGCCCCTTCACTCTGTTTACTCTCTTTCGTAGAGAATATAATATCCGTAACCTCACCTAACTCCTTTCCTTCGACTAAAAGCGAAGTCATTGAGAGAGGTAAAGGAAAAGATGCTGAAAACGCGAAGTTCTCTATCCCTTTTTTACTTGCTGCATAAACCACTGCATAGGCCAACATTCTATTTTCATAATAAAATACACCGCCCTCTATTCCTATTCCAATATCAGCATGTGTGTGTCTTAACGCTTTGTAAGCCCTAGTTTTAGCACCTACAAAAGTTTGATTGCAAACTGGTTGAGGAGGTACTTCCGGATCTACTTTTACGGCTTTAACTTCAGCTTTCATACCTATAATTCTGAGAGCTTCCTTGACAGCCTCTACCTTTGCCTTGTTTGTAGAACCTACCGCAACAAACATTTTTATTCACACTAGCAAAGAATTTGGTCATGGTAACAATAAAAGTTGGACCATTAGCAGACTCAGGAGACCTATACCCATTTATACCATTAATTGAGGGTAAAGTAAAGCCCGAGGGGATTAACTTAGAATTCGAAGTGATTACTACCGTACAAGATACTAACGAGAAGGTTTTGAAAAAAGATGTAGATGTAGCTGTACCATCTGCTGCAATGTATCCTTATATTCAGCAAGATTATTACGTGATAGGGGAAGCCGTAGCTTCAGCCATAGACGGGATAACCGGAATGCCCATTTTATCTACGTCGCCTTTAACCCTAGAAGACTTAAAGAATTCCAGAGTTATAGTGCATGGCCATAATACAACAGCCTATACCTTGTACAAGCTGCTTATAGGTAAGTATAGAAAGCTTGTTATAATTAAAAAAGTCCTTGATGAAATAAAAGGATTAGGTAAAGAAGGAGATGTATTAGTTGCTGTACATGAACTGAAAATGATGTATGCCTTAGAGAAGTTAGGGATCAAAGTACACAGAATTGCTAGCATGTGGGAGCTATGGAAGCAAGTTGCTGGAAACGCTCCCATGCCTATGGGAATGGTAGTAGTGAATAAAGATCTAGGTAAGGATATAGCTATAAAGTTCAAAGAAGCCTATCTAAAGAGTAAAGCTTATGCAGAAAAACATTTGGACGAAATTATAAAGAAAGATGCCGAAATCATGAGAGAAGCTCATAATGAAAATATAGAAGAAGAAATTATTAGAAAGACCATATGGGCTGATATTCAAGAATATAACGTACCTTTAGCGGACGTAAAGAGGGGCTTAGAGACTTTCTATAAACTCACTGCCGAAAGAGGAATACTACCTAAAGTGATAAACCTTGATATAATTTAGCCTCCCTTTAATGACGAAAAGCTAATTATTTTTTCACATAGTGTTATTCTACACATATAATCAATGCTTTTTATAACTAAATTCAGATAACTTTCTGGTACATACAATTCTACTAAATGTAGGCTTAATCCTTCCAAATCTTCAAGCTCATATGCTACCCTTATAAAAGGAAAATATTCAAGTTCATTGAGAACTTCTTCATCAGGTGTTATCAAATCTACAAAAAAGTCTCTCTTCCCGTAGTCTACTATGTACCCTTTTACATCTATCACCCTCGTATTATCCCCTTCTTTTAACCCTCTATTCTCATCGAATTCGGTAGGTTCTACTCTGATATAATCTGCCCTTTTATTGAAGTTAGGGTTCCATGTATCCAATTCAAGATCGTACTCATCAGGTTTTCCTGAGTAATTCCTAATCTCCTTAATTTTCAGTTCATTCTCTTCGATTAGTGCTTTCCTACCCTTAATGCTAATCCTCAAAATTTTGCTCTTGTTATGTAACCCTTTACACAGCGAAAAGCCTTCAAATTTAATTATCGGCGTTAAATATAGATTCTTTTTCATACTAGTTATAAGCTTAATAATATCATCCTTTCTGGCCCCAAGGGTATAGGCTAACAAATCATAATTATCGCCAAAGACCCTCATTTGTCGAATTAGGTGAGCATGAGCAAACATCACTGTCTATAATAATAGGAATTAGTTTTATATGCGTTTATCTAATTAGATAATCACCAATAATGAGATTTTTAGTTTTTAACCCTAGAAGATGGGAACTAGTGTCATTAAATCCTTTCGACTTTGGATTGGAAGACTTTGTTAACCCTGTAAGAGCTAAGTTAGAATACGAAAATTTCTTAGAAAAACTAAAAGAGTTAGGAGAGGTAAAAGACGTTTGTAATATCGTAGAAAGGGAAAAACTAGTCGAGTTAGTTTATACGTCAATACCTACAATTGGAGAAGGAAAAATCGAGGAAAAGAAATTAGAGAAATCAATACTGTCTTTGGACAAGGAAGATTTATGCAACCTTTTCATTCTTAATCCCACTGTAATTATATCAGAAAACGAGAATAGAAAAGTACCTAAGCTTAGGGTATTCTCTAAAAAAATAAGAGGAGAATTAATGTGGTTACATAGATACGCGTTAATAGATAAAATTCCAGTGATAGGATTTCCATCTATTTCTACTAGTAAATGTGAGATAAGATTTTTGTATTATTCTTTAAAAAAGGAAATAAACCAAGAGCCACTAATGGCTGATTATCCACCATCTTTACTAAATTTTGATGATATAATCATAGATAAATTAAATAATTTACTTATAGCTCAATTAGGAGGTTCAACTAACGTAGAGGGTCTTTCTAAACTATTCAAACTAAGATACACAACTTTAGGTGAAGTATACCTTGATAATAATAATGACAAATTACCTATATTTAATTTCATTAGATTTCTAGAAAAAGATAGGGTCCTAATAAACAAAAAGATTTTTGAAAGGAGCAGAGTTGATGTTTATGAGTTTACCGGAAACAATTACCATTTCAAGTATACGACTGACCTAAAAAGCTTCCTTAAATTATACTACAAAAATATAATAATTGCAGAAAATGAAGATATGTCATTTCTAGTTAATGATAAAAAAGTTCTTATGAAAGAAAAATCGAAATCTGATGAACTTCACAAGATATTTAGGGATTTAGGACTGGACATAATAACAGTGACGATGAACAATCTTTCTTCCACTTATAATGGACCTTACAACTTAGTAATAGTTTATTAAAAACTTAAAAATGAGATATTTACACAATAATGAGACTTTTATTAAATAAAAACACTGTTAATTAGACTTCCTTCTCTTCATTTAACTAAAATTTATTAGTTAAAAGTTAAATAAAATATTGGGATCGTTTATGGCTGAGAGTAAAAAAGAAGAGGTAGAAATTAATTCTTTCAGTGATTTGATAAAAGCTCTATTTAAATACGATAACTGGTATTTAGGTGGTTTTGTAATTTTGCTTATATTGTTTGTACTAATGGATATAGCATTATTCACGCCGCATTCTTAATAAAATTATATAAAGATAAGCTATTTAACACACTTTTTAAAATTAAATTATTGTGATAATTAGTTGCCAAGGGCGAACCTAGCTGCAGATGCTGAGTTAATAGAGGAGTTAGAACAAGAGGTCAAAAAGAAAGGCTATACAATGTATGCTATCACTAACTTGGCTCTGAGAGCGATCCTAGAGATCTTAAAAGAGGGAGGAGATTCTGAGACTTTAAACTCTTTAGTCGAGTACTACAAGACCGTAAAAGACTTAGAAATAGTTCCAGTTACGGTATGGTACTTGGAAAATATAGTTAAGCTAGCCTACGAATATGATAAAAATAAGGCATCAGAGGTATGTGAGATAACTGGAATCCAGTTAGCATCCTACCTAAAGACTAAAGCTAGCAACCTATCCGATCTAGTTGAGCTTTATGAAAAAATTAAAGAACTTATTCCAGTAAAGGACATTGCAATAAAACAAAATGGTGAAACAATTGATATTAGAATAACGGGTACAGGTTTCGGGCTGGAATCTACTACTTGTGCCTCAATAATCCTTAAGAAGATTCTTGAAGAGTATGGATTTGAGGTAATATCCTTAAACCCTACACCAGGCGGAATAATTTTAGTTAAAGCTAAAATACTCGATGCTTCAAATTCTAAGGAATCCAAGAAATAAGAGACAAGCAGATGATAGTCTACATATTACCTGATGTGCTTCTAAAACTCTATCACTAATTGAGTAAAAAACATCTGCATTTACCTTTACTTCTTCGGAGAAGTCTCCATGAGGAAACGCTCCAACACCTATTAACCAATTTTCACCTAGCTCGCAAATCTTCTTCAAAGATACTTTTTCTCCATTTTCAGAAAGGACTGCTAGCTTATACTTATTTTTTAGAGAACCTAAACTCTCACTTGTAATCTCCATAAAAGGCTTATCCGAATCTACCGGAACTTTACCATATCTTAGCAACTGTTCCACTAAGCTCACGAACCTTTCGTAGTTCTTAGGTATTCTAGTATCGTTTCTCACACTGATTATTTTCCCGTCTATTGTGTGTACGAAGACTTCACCTTTTATCTCGTGCTCCAAATACAAGAAATTCAGCAGTGATAAGTGAACAATGTCCGGTCTACCCCTTTTCTCTTTGTCCTTAAGCTTAGCCATTGCACTGTAATGAAGTGATTTGTCTAAGATCATGTAATGCGGATCCTTTCCTCTTTTCTTAGCGTTTACTATGACTGCTGGATGAGATAAGATGTCTCTTGGTATCAGTTCAAGGGACGAGTCCAATAAGATGAGATTAATTTTACTCACAAATGAAGATCAATGTTGATGAAAATAAAAGTAGTAAAAGAACATAGGAAGAGAGCTTTAGAACTTATTGACATGGCTGAGCAAATTGTAAAAGAAGGAGATATAGAACTAGCGAGAAGATATGTACGATTGGCATTAACATATTCAAGTAAATTCAGATTTAAGCTTCCATTAATCTACAAGAGAAAAATTTGTAGAAAGTGTTTCGTGCCTTTAATTCCGGGACTAACAGAGCGTAGGAGGATAAAAAATAAAGTTATAGTTAGAACATGTATATACTGTGGTTGGGTCAGAAGATACCCCATTAAAAAGACTGATAAAGGAAGCTAAAGCTAGCCACGCCGATGTTAGAATAGGAAAGAAAGGAGTTACTGAAGAAGTGGTTAAAGAAATAAAACGAAGGCTAGATGAACACAAAGTAGTAAAAGTGAAAATAGGAATAGAAGTAGAAGACAGAAGAGAATTTGCTAGATTAATAGCTGAGAGGGCTAACGCAAAGCTGATAGAAATAAGAGGTTATACATTTATACTAGCTAAGAAAAATGATTGACGTAATTAAGGCTAAAGGACATTATAACGTTAAAGCTACCCACAAAACTACTTTAGAAGTTACTAAAGATAGCTTTCTAACCCCTAGGGGAGATTGCATAATAGGAATAAACGCAGACAAGGGAGCTTCTCAACTCGACGAAAGGGTCAAGGACGAGATTAGGAGGGATACTAGTTATATATATGCCGTTATTGTCGTAAATGGAATATACGACATTGTTTCGGGTAGAGGGTCAAGTCAGTTGCAACTAACCAATCCTAATAAAATAATAATCAGGAAATCTACCTTCATCTCAGACAGTACAATTATGTTAAACGCTGACAAATCTGCGAAAGACATAGACAGAAGAATAATTAAGAAATTACAACAGGGTTCAGACCTAACTCTTTTCATTATCACATCTAACTCTCCCCTTAAAAATGAAGAGATCCTTAGAATAATCGTTAACTCTTACCCAATCAGCTTCACCTAGTTTTTGAGTAGCTTCGTCCTTAGACTTACATAAAATGTAAAAAATTGCCTCCTTACATACTCTACACACTTCGCTCTTAAAGGATTCAATCATAGTAGGATTATCAGCAACTCCTATATCTACGCTCTTATCCCTAAAGGGTAAGTAATAAGCGTCGTATTGCACTATATCTATGTTCCCCTTTAATTTGTTGAGGTTTAAAGACTCCTTCAAAAGATACAGACCATCGATATTTAAGTCTCCAGCAATTACGTAGTTGCATTTCCTAGCTAAATGTATAGCTATTGCACCATAACTTGTAAACAGATCCGCTAATACCTTTTTACACTCTACTTCTTTTTCGAGTTTGTCTCTTTCGGAAGATAAAGACACGTTAACATAAACTTTTGAAATATCAACTATGAATCTAAGACCACTCTCCTTGTAAACAGTAGTAGTCTTGTACTCACCACCAGCGAATACTAGTTCATTAACTCTCAATTCTCCCGTGACTTTCTTACGAATAAAAACTGATTTTATACGAGGGTTTATCTTCATCAACGCTTTGGCTAATTCCTCTTTGTTAACTTCTTCTTTTGGAGAGACTAGTGCGATGTCTCCGATTATGTAGTAACTTCTGACTCCTTTTATAATCTCGTTCAGTTTAGGGGTAGTCCTTTTGCTTGTCAAGACTAAAATTGATTAAAGAAGAAGAAAGCTAAAAAAGTAGAGTTACAAACAAAGGGAGAAATAGGAAATTACTTCTTAAACTTATCCATCTCAGAGCTATGTCCCGCAAATAATGACGCATTTGGATCCACGTACTTTTTAGCTACGCTTACAGCTATAGCAGCTTGTCCGAAACCAACTGCAATTAGAGCCAGCTTTGGTGCACCTTCTTGGCTCGCGATATCACCCGCAGCATATACTCCAGGCAAATTGGTTTCCATCTTTGCGTTAGTTATTATATCCCTTCCTTTCATATTAAGTCCCCACTTTAGCATGTTACCTAAGTCTCCTTTGTGTCCTATGCTAATAATGACAGCGTCTACATCTAACACTTTCTCCTCCTTTGTTCTGTTGTCAAAAATTACAGCGTGAGTAACCTTATTACCGTCGCCTTGAACTTCCTTTAACTCGTGCCAAGTATAGACTGTGGCGACTTGATATAGCTGCTTTACGCTCCTTTCGTGAGCCCTAAACTGATCTCTCCTGTGAATTAACGTCACGGACTTAGCCATAGGTGCTAGGGTTAAGGCCCAATCAACCGCCGAGTCTCCACCTCCTACAATCAGTACTCTCTTACCCTCAAAGTCCTTCTTCCTCCTAACAGTGTAATAAACTCCTTTATTCTCGTATTCTACCTCACCCTTAGCACCTAGCCTAGTGGGGGTTATTTTTCCAATTCCAGCTGCAATTAACACTGTTTTTGTCTTAAATTCCGTCCCTTTGTCAGTCTTTACTATCCACATATTATCGTTAGCCCTCTGAAGAGTGTCAGCCCACTCTTTTACTCTTACTTCTGGAGAGAACATCTTAGCTTGTTCGATTAGATTTTGAGCTAAATCGTATGCTAATATACCAGGAAAACCTCCAACATCATAAACCATCTTTTCAGGATATAAAGTGACAAGCTGTCCCCCTAACTCATCTTGTGCATCTATAAGAGCAACCTTCATATCCCTTAATCCTGCATAAAAAGTAGCATATAGACCTACTGGGCCTCCGCCAATAACTACCATGTCAAATTCTGCCAAAATTAAATCCCCGTTTTTTCATTTTGTTTATACTATTTAAACCTTTACACAGATTTATAATGAGAGATTAATATGTATCTGTTACTGGGACTTCTCTTATTAGCTTTATCTTTAGGATTTATCCTATTAATGCGCGGATGGTTCTACTATTATAGAAAAATTATGATAGCGGCAATTGAATATGTAGGCGAGAATCATGAGAAGACAACCATCACACTCAAGCCTGGAGAACGTGTAACAATAAGACTTCATGGTAAGACCACAATAATGACGACCGGAGTAAACAGCTGGATAAGTGTAAAATATAAGGGAATAAAACAAAAGATTTACAAGGTTAGGTTAATAAATTACGATGGTGAAGTCGAGCTAATTAACGAAAGTAAAGTCTTCACGGTAAATGTTATTATCTTAAAGGAGTATCATAACTAACGTTGATGTTACTCAAAATACTTACAAAAAACTCGCCAGATGCTATTGAATTTAGTGAAAAAGTTAAGAAATTAGCAGAAGAAATGGGATTTAAAATAACCGAAGGTAATAACCACGATCTTGTGGTTGTAATAGGCGGTGATGGTACACTACTTAAAGCTGTCAAATTAAACTCCCCAGTTATAGGAATCAAGTTCGGTAGAAGATCAGCCTTATTAGATATAAATCCAGAAAACGTAAAAGATGTTTTGACTAGGCTAAAAAACGGTGATTATATAGTAGATGAGTATGAGATGTTAAACTTGAGGACCAAACAGACTAGAGCCGTGGCATTCAACGAAGTAGCTATATTATTTGATAACCCTGAGACTATTCTAGGCAGTGTCAGTGTGGGAGAAAAGAAAATCATATTTGAAGGAGACGGTGTATTGGTTTCTACTCCTCAAGGAAGCTGGGCTTGGAGTTATTCAGCTACAAGAACTCTACTTCATAAAGGTGTGAACGGTATTGAAATTACTTTTATGAACTGTATAGTTCCAGATATGCATAATATCATTATCCCTATGAAGGAGAAAGTCACTATTAAGTTAGAAGATAAAGGACGCCCTCAAATAGCTAAAATAATAGTAGATGGTGAAGTAGTAGGGTATTTAAGGAGTGGGGAAGATGAGGAGGCTATAATTACCGAACATGAAAGAAAAGCTAAAATTCTACGTTTCTATAAAAGAATTGACTTAGGTTACTTGTAATGAAAAGGATAATATTCGATACAGCGGGTTTTCTGGCTGGACTTGAGAACTTATTTCCCTTAGTTTATACAACACCTGACGTAATAGAAGAAGTAAGAGATTCAAATTCAGTAAATTTATTGAATTTATCTATTAATTCAGGAAAAATAATTATACAATCTCCTTCTAAAGAATCAGTGGATTACGTCATCAAGACTTTACATCAAATAAAGGAAAGTGAATTATCACAAACGGATATCAGCGTGATTGCGCTAGCACACGAATTAAGACCCTCAGTAGTATTTACCGACGATCTAAGCGTACAAAACGTACTATTGTATCTCAATATAGAATTTAACTCCGTAAAGTTAGGATTTAAGATGAAGAACAAGAAAAAAGTAGTATATAAGTGTGAGGCTTGTGGCAGAATTTTTAAGAAAAAATATACAGAATGTCCCTATTGCGGGTATAAAATAGTTAAGATTAGAGAAAAATAAAACAAACAAATTTCTTCTAATCTTTTAATACATTTTGAAGAAAATTTTATATATTTATCAAACAAACAATACTAAGAGTTGAAGCTAAGTGACCTTATAAAATACATAAGACTCGTGGGATTAAATCCCCATATAATTTCATCTCTTTCCAGGATACCTGTAAATGATGTTTACTATTCGATTCTTAGCTTATTTTACGAACATCAGATGACTGTATTTCCCATTATAAACTCTGAAAAGTTGGGCTTATGGAAAGCTGTCATATGGTGTGAGAAATCGACTATACCTTACGAAAAGGCAAAACAGATAACTGGACCTTTAGCAAACCTTTTCAGAGGAGATATTGAAGATGATTCATTTATGCTTGTTTTTTATACAAGTTATGAAGTATTTGACGAAATGAAACAAACCTATGAAAAAGTTTTTGATAAACTTAACATGAAATGTTCTATAAGTCTTTCTGTTCAAAGCTTTAGATTTATCAATGATGAAAACTGTTACGATTTTGAAAATAAGGAATGGGTATGTAATAGAAAACAAGTATATATATCAATCCCGTCAAAAGAACTTCTAAAATTAGATAAATATGACGTAAACTTATTGACAGATATCCAAGTGAATCCCGCAATACCTTACTGGAGAAATTACCACTACAAACACATAAAAGAAGTTTTACACGGCTTCATGTATACTTTAGGCAATACAAATTATATACTCGACGTAAAGTCTAAAAGAATTGTAAACGATCCTAGCTTACTGACAATTGCGCAGCTCGATAACGGTTATTATATAGCAGAATACCATGCAGATAAGAAAAGTCTAGAAAGAGTAATCTCTAGCGTGAACAAAATTAAAGACGTGGAAGTAATCATTTCAATAAAAGATCTAGCATTTGCTCATGGTTTCAGCATACCTTATGAAGTATTCAAAGATAATAAATGGAAAATACCTAAAATTAAGATCGAGTAAAAGTTGGACTACTTTACCCTTTATCAAAAATCTCTCGAAAAGCCAGATTGGTATTGGCAAGAATACGCTGAAAAGTTAAAATGGTTTGACAAGTGGAGTACAGTAGTATCTAAGGGGAAATACGTAGCTAGGTGGTTTGTGGGAGGTAAAACCAATATCGCGTTAAATGCGATTTCACATGCTGGGACTGCGTTAGTTTGGTACGGCGAAAACGGAGAAAAAATAGAGCTTACATATAACGAACTGGAAAGAGCTGTTAAGGGGCTCTCCAGTGAATTTAGAGCTAAAGGAATTAAAAAAGGCTCTAGGATAGCTATATATACACCTAACACTCCTCAAGGAATAATATCCGTTTTATCTTCGGCGTGGGTAGGAGGAATTTACACGATAATTTTCGCGGGATTAGGAGAAGAGGCTATTAAGAAAAGACTTGATGATTTTCAGCCTGATTATATAATAACAGCGAACTACACAGTCCGCAGAGGAAACAAAATCCCCTTATTTATTAAGGGAGATTTGATCTTCAGAGAGAAGAATGAAGTTCAAGAGATAAAAGAACTTGTTGAAAAAGGCGATAAAGATAACGAAGCTGAGAAAATCGAAAGTAATGAACCGTTAAAAGTAATGTATACTTCAGGGACTACTGGTAGGCCCAAAGGCATTATATTACCCCATGGAGCCTGGATGGTAGGCGATTATACTGTATTTAACCTAATGTTCGACCTAAAGCAGGGCGATATAGTATTAACTACTTCCGATATGGGGTGGATCACTTTTTCAAGAATTATGTACGGAACTCTGCTCCACGGTTCTACATTCGTGTTTATGGAGGGAGCCCCAGATTATCCGAAAAATAGGCTAGTAAAAATCATCGATGAATTAAGACCTAAAGTCCTATTTACATCACCTACACTTCTAAGAACGTTGAGAAAATACGACTTAAAATTGCCAAGAGTTGAATTCTTAGCTACTGCAGGGGAAATCTTTGACGATCAAACATGGGAGTATGCTAAAACTTTTGCAGAGAGGATCACTGATGTTTATGGACAGACCGAACTTGGTTATGTAGTAGGAATTCCGTACTCCCTAGAAAATGTAGAACCTAAACCCGGTTATGCAGGAGTACCATTCCCTGGGGCACTGCTAGAGACTGTTGATGACGAAGGAAAACCGGTTTATGATAAACCTGGTTACTTAATCTGTAAAACACCTTTCCCCACTCAGTTCATAGGTGTACTAAACAACTCCGAGAAATTTGCTTCTTATTTCTCGAGATTCGGGTATCATGATACTGGGGATATTGCAATAATCAATAATCCGTACGTGAAGATCGTCGGTAGAAGCGATGATATGATAAAAATTGCTGGGCATAGAATCACAACTGGAGAAGTAGAAAATGTTCTAATGGAGGTAAACGGGGTTAAAGAGGTTGCTGTCGTCGGGGTACCCGATGAAGTGAAAGGAGAGAAAATGATCGTATTTGTGGTGGGAAATAATATAGACCCAGAAAAAATAAGGGAGAAAACAAGAAAGTCTCTAGGTCCTATTTACGTAATAGATAAGGTTATAGAGGTAAACAGGCTACCTAAATCTAAAAGCGGTAAAGTAGTAAGAAGAATATTGAGAGATCTCGTACTCGGAAAGGAGGTAGATCCTACCATACTCGAAGATCCTGACGTAGTGAACGAGATCAAGGAGGTAGTGAAGAGTGGGCTTTATTGAAGACTTTAGAAATGAAGTTCCTTTAACTCAACATTACATATACCTTAATCACGCTGCCATATCTCCTACCCCTCTTTCTGTCTACCTCGAAGTTAACAAATATCTGATAAGTGTTATGACTAAGGGGACGATAGCAGTTAACGAACAGGAAGCCGACGACTTTTATCACATAAGAGAGAAAATAGGTAAACTAGTAAATGCAAAAAGTGAGGAAATCTCTTTAATACCTAACACTTCCTATGGGATTAATGTAATAGCTCACGGTTTAGCCTTTAAGCAAGGTGAAAACGTAGTTACAGATAATGTTGAATTTCCAGCAACAGTTTATCCTTTTCTTAAGTTAGTTAAGAATAAGAAAATCGAGCTAAGAATAGCTAAAGTATCCCCGGAAAAAATAGAGGATGATATACTCTCAAGAGTAGATAAAAATACCAAACTTATTAGCTTAAGTCACGTTAGTTTTAGCACGGGTGTAAAAGTCGATGTAAGTAGAATAGTTAAAGAGGCTAAACAAGTAGGAGCATATGTATTATTGGATGTAATTCAAAGTGCTGGAGCTACTGAAGTAGATTTAAAAAAGTTTGATGTAGACTTCGCCGTTGCTGGTGGGTATAAATGGCTAATGAGTCCCCAAGGTTCAGGCTTCATGTATGTTAAAGAAGGACTATTAGAAGATCCACCGTTTTATGGCTGGAAAAGTGCATCTAATTTCTTAGAGTTTAACCCAGAAAAGTTTGAGCTAGAAAAAGGTCCTAGACGATTCGAGATAGGAACTATAGATGTTGCGTCAAATTTAGGTCTTGCCAAATCATGTGAGATTATTTACCAACACAGAGATGAAATATTTGGAAGAATACAGTACCTATCTAGCTACGTAATAAAGATAGCTAATGAAAGAGGTCTGGAGGTTATAACTCCAGAAAATAAAAAAGCAGGAATAGTAGTAATCAAGATAAAGAATCCTAGGAAAGCTTCAGAATATTTACTCAGAAAAAAAATTATCGTGTCACCTAGAGGGGAAGGGATAAGAATATCTACTCATTTCTACAATACATTAGAAGAGATAGAATCTGCGATAGACTATATTATTTATTATCTCCGAGAATCTTAATGGTTCTTTCGAAAGCCTCTTTAGCTTTCTCAGCAACATCCTTAGGTACCTTTACCTCATAAACTTCTTCTTCTAGGGATCTCTTAATCTTTTCCAAAGTTATCATTGCCATGTAAGGGCATCTTGCACATCCGCAAGCTTCAGTGGTTACTAAAGGATAAAATACCTTATCTGGAACTTGAATTTTTAATGCATTTATCATTCCCAGTTCCGTAGCTACAATGAATTCTTTGTTAGGGCTTTCCTTAGCGAATTTTATCATTTGATTAGTAGATCCAACAAAGTCAGCTGCCTCAAGAATCTCTAACGGGCTTTCTGGGTGAGCCATAAGAAGTGCATTAGGATATTTCTTCCTTGCTATCGATATTAACTGCTTTGGTATAATTTGCATGAACTATACATCTTCCGTTAGGAGGGACTTTAATTAATTTCTTACCGGTTTTGTGCTCTACATAGTTAGCTAGATTTGCATCTGGACCGAAAATTATGTTCTTAGCGTCGAGTTTACTTACGACTTTAACTGCAGTAGAGGAAGTTACTATATAGTCAGCGAATGCTTTAGTGTATATACTCGTGTTTATATACAACACTACTGGAGCGTCTTGATAAATCTCTTTATATTTCTTTAATGTACCTACGTCTAGAGAATCTGACAACGAACAACCAGCATTCGGATCGGGTGATAGTACTTTTTTATCCGGATTCAATGCAGCAGCTTGTTCAGCCATAAAATAAACTCCAGCAAATACTATCGTTTTTGCATTAGTTTTCATAGCCTTCACTGCTAAGTCGTAAGAGTCACCTGTAAAATCCGAGACTAACTGAACACCATAATCCATGTAATTATGTCCGAGTATAATAGCGTTCTTTTCCCTTTTTAGTTTCTTTATTTCGATCATGATATTGGACTGAGCAGATATTATCCCTCGAACATGTGTTCTGTGAATTAGTCAGTTTTAAACTTTATTACTGAAAAATATAATTCTTCTAAATCTTCCATAATTCTAACAAGCATAGTGTATATAGTAAAATCATCTATCATGTCTATTTTTTCAATAGCTTCTAAGACATCTAAATATTCTTGAATTAATTCAGATTTTATAATCTTCCTCTTTGCCAATTCCCAGATAACCTCACTTAATCTGTTTTCCCCTATTCCGAACCTTTTATTAACTTCTTGTCTAATTAAGTTATACATATTCTTTATAGAATTTAATACCTCCGATTTTAGTGAGCGATCTAAAATAAACTCATCGTAAGTAACTTTAGTGCCTTTCTCAATACCTCTGTAGTACATCCAAAAATTCTCCATCAAATTAAAATTCGGAAAAGTCACCAAAAAATCAATTATGCAATACATAAAGGAAATAGTGGGAAAGTTAAAAGACATTAAGAAGAAAAAAACGCTATTTGTCCTAGTAATTGCCACAACAGACATGAGCTTGATACCGGGGATAACAGTAGCTGGGGCGACACCCGAACTCACCCACTTTACTCCAGCAGCTGATGCAGAGTTTTTAATTTTGGGTAAGTGTAAATCCATAAATACTATACCAGTCACTCCAGACGGTATTCCAACACCAGCAATTATAACGAGAGCAGCACTTGAATTATTGAAAATACCTAAATTAGTTGTGAATGCTGGAAGTAGAGTAATACCAAAACTCCCAGTGATTGATATAGGGGGAGAGCCAGGCGGGGACATAAGAAAAGGATCTTTAAGGACAGAGGTTGCTCAGAGAATACTTGAAAACAGTATGATCATAAGTGAAGAGTTATCAAAGTCTTATGACCTTCTTGTTATCGGGGAGTCAATCCCTGCAGGAACAACCACGGCTATGGCAGTGTTAGCGGGACTAGGATACGACGCATTTGATAAGATAAGTTCCGCATCTCCCCAAAATCCTAAAGAATTAAAAAGGAAAATAGTTATGGAGGCATTAAGAGACTTGCCTACGGATACTCTAGGAAAGATTAGTAAATTGTCTGACCCTATGTTGATAGCTGTAGCCGGTTTGAGTATAGGATTTAAGAAGGAAGTTATACTCGCTGGTGGTACGCAAATGACTGCAGCCTCAGCAATAATCAAAGAATTAAGTAAAGAGACGTTAAGTAATGTAACAATTGCCACAACAAGATGGATCGTAGAGGATCCTTCTTCAGACATTAAATACCTGGCTGAACAAGTGGGAGTCTCGGTTGTAGCGTCTATGCTGGACTTTTCCTCCTCAAAGTATGAAGGACTAAAGGTCTACGAACGCGGTTACGTTAAAGAAGGGGTGGGAGCTGGAGGTGCGTCAACCTTAGCACTTGCAAACGATTATACACCTAATGACATATTAAAGAAAGTAGAAGAAATATATTCACAGTTAGTCAATATTAGTTAAGTAATGTTTACCGATTTCGACTTTTTAACAACAAGGGAGAAGATAGTAATACTTCTTAAATACGCAGATTCACCGTTAACGGCAAAAGAGATTAAAGAGAGATTAGGAATAGAAAGCGAAAAGTTAGTATACGAACACTTATTACATATAGCTAAATCCCTTAAGAGAAAGGATATGAAGTTAATAGTGTACTTACCAAAGTGTAGGAGGTGCGGGTATACGTTCAACTTGGAAAAGCCAAAGAAACCAAGTAAATGCCCGAGATGTAAAAGTGAAGACATTGAACCTCCCAAATTCCTAGTTAGAGGACGGGATAGAAAATGAGCAAGGTCGTTTTCGTAGACATGGGAGAAACGTTAGTAAGTTTTATTCCAAAATTTCATCAACCGCTCTATGAATTTCTAGTTAAGAAAGGATATAAAGTGACGGAGAAACAAGTTTTTCGTGCAGTATCTAAGCAATTAGGCAGAGAACATTTTCCAGATCCAGTACTTGGCGGTTTAAGTGAACTTAATTTCAGAGAAGTATTATACGAGCTGAAAATCTCACCTAAAAAATGCTTGTTGGAGCAACTAAAAAACCTCACCTTGCTCTCGGGACACTGGGAACTATTTGATGACGTGAAACCGTTTCTTAATGAGCTAAAAAAGGACGGATATAAAATAATAATGATTACAAATGCTACTCGTAGCGTATATAGGATAGTGGATGATTTAGGACTAATAAATTATCTTGACGACATAATCGCATCATGTGATCTAGGAATTATGAAGCCCCACCCGAGAATTTTCAGAATAGCTAAAGAGAAATACGGAATCCCCATCTTCCATATAGGAGACATATACGAAATAGACTACGTAGGAGCTTTAAGGGCTGGAATTAACCCATTACTCTTAGATAGATACAACTTTTATGATGATATAAAGGCTAACAAGGTGAAAAACCTATTACAAGCACTAAAATTAATAAAAAACAACTAGAAATTTTTCTAGAACGAGTTCCTCCACATCCTAATCCTAATTATGAGTTAGAACAATATCTTACACCATCTAACCTCGCATCTACATTACTCTGGACTGCATATTTAAGGGGTGATATAAAAAAGAACAAGCTCGTAGCCGATTTAGGTTGTGGTACCGGTAGACTTTGTGCTGGAGCATCTATCCTTGGTGCCTACTGCTTGTGCATCGAAATTGACGACAACTCAATTTACGTAGCGAAAGAATTTTTCCGAGAAAACATGTTGGACTTTGAACCGATAATAGCTGATGTGGCGCATCTAAAATTGTCTCGCAAGATAGATACCGTAATTCAGAACCCGCCATTCGGAGTAGTTAACAAAGGTGCGGATATCTTATTCTTGAAAAAAGCCCTAGAAATAGGTAAAGTAGTATACACCATTCATAAGTCTAACCCTAAAAGTAGTCAGATAATTAGAAGAATAGCTGAGACTGAGAACTATACTGTAGAAGTTATCACCTCAAGATATGATCTAAAGCCTTATTATCCGTGGCACAAAGAAAGATCTCACAAATTTTCTGTCGATCTTTATCTTTTAAAGGAAAATCTCACCGGATAAAATTTTGCTCAGAAAATCAATTATCCCCTGCCCGTTTGGTTTATCAAGAACTACATCCGCTATCTCCTTAATTTCTGGTAACGCATTACTTACGGCGACTTTTACATCGGCAACTCTAAACAACGGGATATCATTTTGACTATCTCCTAAAGCTATGACCTTGCCTTTAAAGTTGAGGAGGTTTTTAATAAATAAAACTCCTCTACCCTTGTCGACATCCTTAGGTAATATCATTGCATCGTTTCTATTCCATTCTACTTTTGCGCCCTCCAGATGTAAGTCAAGAGAGGAACTATCAATATTATTAACATATACAATTACCTCTCCTACACTATACTTAATCTCCTTCTCTTCTAATCTTTTAATTATTTCTTTTCTGATTTCAGCCCAATTTTTTGGTGCGTTAATATAAGTTTTTCCACCATAAAGTATTATTGCACCGTTCTCCAGAACCCAACCCGTGGGCTTTAGAGTAGGAGCAAGCCTGCTTATGAACCTTCTTTCTCTTCCGGTAACTACAAAAAAGGGATACTTAGATGAGAAATGGTTTATGAACTCCGCTAGATTCTCCCTTATCACAAAACCGTCTTTTTCATCTGCTAACGTCCTATCGTAATCCGATACGAAAAGATATGCCATCACGAAAATTTGTAACCTAACTCTTCTAATACTTTTTTCATTTTCAAGGCATCTCTCTCTAGTTCTGGGCTTTCACAAATTAACGTAATGGATAAATTCTCCCTCTTAAGAAGTTCCTCAGCTAAGGGCCTGAATGGCGGAGCTTCAGTATCAATAGGTAAATGCTCATCTACGTACTTACCGTTCCTAAATACGAGAGACTCAAAATGCGAATTTATATGAGTTAGATTAAGTTCTTTTTGAAGTCTGTCTATAATTTCACTATAATCTATCTTCCCACCTTGTCTGGCAAAAGTGTGAGCCCAATCTATATAAGGTATAACTCCCTTAACTTCCTTGGATATAGATATTACCTCGTCGATTGTTCCGAAGGCGGACTCTTTTGCCATAGTTTCTACCCCGAACTTTACGTTCTTGATGCCTTGAGACCTTGCTGTATCTACTACTTCTCCCAATTCGGATTTGACTTGCTGATAGCATTCTTCTGGACTCATCTTACCGTAGAACGCTATATGAATAGCAATTGCATCCGCTTTCATCCTCTCAGCTCTATCAGCGGTATCTAGTATTCTTGCCTTAGAAGCCTTCACTTTCTCCTTATCATCAGAACACAAATTTATAAAGTAAGGTGCATGAACTGACAGCCTCACTCCTAACTCCTCCGCTACTTTTCCTGCTTCCTCCGCTGCCTCTGGTTTCATTTTAACTCCTTGGACGAACTCCACTTCCATAGCATTAAGTCCTAACTCCTTTACGGTTCTTATTCCATCTATGGTACTCCTCTTCTTAGAAGATAATGGAACTCCAGCTGGTCCTAAATAAATTTTGACCATAATTTGCTATTTGTTCGAAATAACTTAAAAGAATGAGAATACCTCAACTGACCGCATCTGCAGTAAGTGCTGTTGCCCTTTCCTTGATAACTTTTTCGTTCTCTCTCACTAATAATATCAGAGTTTGCCTCAATACTCCTTCGTCAAACTGCTCTGATGTAAGTCCCTTAACCTGATTTATTACTACGCCTATGATTGGATCTAATTGCATTGTAGAAATTATATTACTAAGCTCTCTAATAAGTGCTGATAAATAGTTCACTATATCATCATATGTAGCACCTTGAGCTTTTTTATTTTCTAATAACTTCTTAATATGAACTTTTATTCCGTCTCCAGCATCACTTAATGCTTCAACTATCACATCCTCTATAATCTTCTTATATTCGTCTATGCCACTACTGGTAAAAGTGACTGTGTCTGCAATAATACTAGATTTACTGGAGAGACTCTTTAATAACGATGTAGTGATAGCGTTTCTTAATTCTTGTTTTTCTGAGTCGGATAATTCTAACTTAGCTTTTGTACTTGATGTTACTACTGTAGTTAGCCCTACTTTTTCGGCTATAAATTCAACTAAAGTTTTTGCTGGTATTCCGTTTTCTTTGAATTTAAGTGACGCTAGCGGACATAACGTTACTAACATAGGATACTTTGCACCTAAAGCCCTAGCCATTTTATCAGCTCTTTTACCTAAGTTTTTCTCCAGTATTGCACCTGAGCACCCTTCTACTTTCCTAACTCTAAACCCTAGATCTGTCAATCTCTTAATTACTTCTCCCACATACGGGGTCGCGAAACAAGCAGCGTGAAGATAAATTTCTTCTCCGTTCCCATCTATCGGAAGAGACTTTAGTAGCCTTAACTCAATGGGAGATACCTCAAATCCCATTCTCATATTGTTCATGTTAGAATAATCCTTGTAAGCTTCAGAGAATACTCTATAATCCTCTGGTGCTATAGTTATAACCTCTACAGCAGATGCTAACACTGACTTGTTCTTTTCCATTTTCTCGTTTAACTTTTCACCACCGCTTATGTAATCCATAAATCCGCTGTCGTAAGTAGTCCCTATTACCTTAGCTTTAGCTCCTACTAACTTTAGAAGCCTCAACACAGTTATTGCAACGTTTGGATTATCCACTAAGTTCTTTCCAATCCAAAGTATTATATCACTTGAGTTATCGTTTACGGATCTCAATTCGGGGTCTTGAAGTAACGGAACGTCTACTGGTGGCTCCTCTGGCATCTTCCTAGCAACTATACCGTTAAGCCTCACCAAGAGCGAAGATATGGGTATTTTAGCAGGGCAAACACCATCACATAAACCACATTTATGGCATCCTGAAAGCTCGACTATAGCATCATCTGGTATGTCAACTCCTCCTTTAAGGTAATAGTACGTTACTGCGCCTTTTACGAAGTCAAACATACCCTTGGGTGCATAAGGCGTTTGTGGAATAAGTTTGAACTGCGGACATACTGTTACACACATTGCACAGTCTATACATTGCATAGCATAATCAGCAAATATGTCCAGATACCTCTTGACAACTGTAAATCCTTGTACCTCTCCTCCAGGTACTATTGCTTTGGCTAATCCTATTCCAAACCTGAACCTCAACGCTTCTTGTTGTTTTCCTACAATTTCAAGAACTACTTTACCTCTCTTTTTAGGATCTAATACTTTGCCTGGATTAAACAGTTCTTCAGGATCCATTTCCTCCTTATACTTCTTTATAACTTCGTATCTATCAACACCGAGTTGCTGGAAAGTCTTGCCCATAGCACTTAGCCTATTCTTAGCATACTTATGAGCGAAAATTCCTATAGATAGCAATGAACCGCCAACCTTTATGAACGAATCCATCATTAGAGTGTTCTTAGCTAAATCGTAAATGATCTTTTTGTCCTCGTACTTCAAGGATACTTCAGTGAAAGCATTTACTAACAAAACTTCTCTTTTTTCTAAGTCTATATCTAAATCAAACCCAGAATTAGGCTCTAACTTTCCTAACTCCCCCAAAAATCCTTTTAATTCATTAACTAATTCCACTAACTTAGTGTAATGTATAAGACCATGTTGGTGAATTAGTAGACCTTTTGACCTCAAAGCGGCAACAACACCGTGATTAAATGACCACCAACCAGTCCACTCACCTTCATAAATTTCAGCGTTAAATGTCTGCGCTATTCTGTAAATTTTTGGCTCAACTAGAGTAGATCTTGTAGACGGATACATTATGATCATATTCCATTTTCCTCTACTGAGCTTAGCGTTAAACCTGTCAGCTATATTGGTAGATATAGAGGGACCTCTAACTTGAACGTGCCACGCCGGTATTACCTCTCTGTAGAATTCTCCTATCGCTTTTACAGTGTCGTCGAAGGAATTAAAGGCTAATACTATAGCTTCAGTAGGTGCATACTTCCTAAGCTTGACACCTGCTCTTACTATGATACCAGTAATGCCTTCAGCACCAGACGCTAAGGCTAAATTTGGGCCTTCAAGCCTGACTACTTCTCCTCTAGGGTTTACCATATCAACAAAGGAGATGTTATCTGAAATGAATCCGTATTCATAAGATCCTATTCCTAAGGCATCTCCAGCTATTCCTCCTCCAACAGTGGAATCATAAGATGAAGGGAAAGTCCTTAACTGCAAACCCTTAGATTGGGCTGCTAAATCGACTAACTTCCAAGTAGCACCAGGTTCACTTATTGCCTGCGAATTAACTTCATCTACATCTACTTTATCCATTTTAGCAAAGTCTACTACAATACCTCCATCTACAGGTAAAGCATTACCGTATCTATTTGTAGCCCTACCGTAAGGAATAATGGGGACTTTATACTTTAATGCAATTTTCACTAGGTCTACAACGTCCTCTACTGAAGTTGGGTATATAACGTAATCTGGAATTAAGTTAAGTTTTATATTCCCTGACCACACTAGCTGAGGAACAAAACCCATATCGGCCGAGTGTGAGAATCTCTCTGTAATGCTATCAGAAAAGTTGCTTCCAAACCGGGACTCTAATTCCTCTCTTAATCCCAATACTGCCACCTCAATTATTATAAATAACCTTTATTCATACCTATTTATAATCTTTTGTAACAATAAATAATATTTTTTATCATTGCAAAACTCTTGTTCATAATAAATTCTATTAAATTCAATTAATAGTAGCGTAAAAAATTGGGAAAAATTAAAAACTAAATGTTCATTATTTGTGCTTAATGAATGACATTGTAGTGAGTTTAGTTATAGTTTTTGGAATAAGTTTTGTGTCGAATATCTTGCCCTTTGCTGGTGCACCTTATACAGTTATAACTTCATATTTCATAATACATTATCACACCTCACTTTTAATAATAATACTGTATATTATTGTGTCGGGACTCGGAGCGGGTTTAGCCAAAGTATTAACTTACATACTAGGAATAGGTCTAAAAAAACCTTTAAATAAAAATAAGAACTTACCTCTGCTCAAACGATTTATAAGTTCTAAATACTTTATCCTTTCCCTTTTCATTATGGCCATGCTACCAGCACTTCCTCTAGACGATTATCTATATATCGGCGGAGGAGTAGTGAGAACTTCATTAGTTAGAATGTTAAAAGTAACAATACCAGCCAAAATCCTGAAAAGTGGAGTAGAAATACCTCTTGAAATACTAGGGATAATCCAAGTAAGTGCAATAAGTGGACTGAGCCCATTAGAGCTTACTGTAATTTCATCCATAACTTTTATCGTACTAGGAGTGATCTTAGCTAAAATAGATTGGGAAAAAATGTACTCGACGATTAAACAAAAATACCCTAAATTCAACTTATAAACTCAAAATGAGAATTTACTCTTCAAAAAAATTTGATGTAGAGATAGATAATTTTAATTTACCAAACGGTAAGTCAGTTGAGAAGGCTTACGTTAAGCATAGAGGTTCAGTAGTTATAGCCCCATTTCTGGACAGTGAGACGATAATACTTATCAAGCAATTCAGACCTATTATTGGAAAGTGGCTGATCGAACTCCCAGCAGGAACGATTGAAAGAGGGGAAGACATTGAAACGACAGCTAAAAGAGAAATAGAGGAAGAGATAGGTTACAAAGCTGGGAAACTCCATAAGTTGATCTCGTTTTACGTATCACCCGGAGTTATGACAGAAATAATGCATCTTTTCATTGCTACAAAACTGGAAAAAACTCAACAAAAACTTGAGGATTATGAAGTGATCGAACCCTTTGAAGTTAAACTGTCCGAAGCCGTAAAAATGGTTGAAGAAGGAAAAATTGAAGACGGTAAAACTATGTTATCTCTCCTCTTCATTTCAAGAAAATATCAGGAGATCCTAACTCTCCTACAATAATGGGCTCCTCAAAAGCAACCCACTTCCTAGCTCTGACTTCTCTCAGCTTTTCAACTATGTTAATCCATTTATCTAACTCAGGGATCTCATATATTACTACGAATTCGTAATCGCCTATGCCGAAAGAATACGTAGTATATGACCTTATCCCTTTATTATCAGGATGAGTTCTTGCAACCCTTATATGTTCATCCATGACCTCCTTCCTTTCCTCGAAAGGAAGCAGGTACCAGTCTACCGTCTTCTTCATAGGATAAGCTACGAAATACCTTAAAGGTTCCTGCCTCAAATACTTTAAGATTTCGACTGATGTATTACCCGTATACGGAGAAGGCTTGAAATACGAAAAGAAAGTTAACGTGGGGATTAAAAGACCTGAGGAGGAAGAAGCAAGAGAATACCTGAACTCGTTTAGGAGAGAAGTTTCGACATCTGCAACCCAGTATATCAAGTCTCCATTATCTCTCAGAGAGTTATACCTCTTTAAGGAGCCCAACTTATCTCGGTAAGATTTCTCTGTTTCTTCTATTGTTGAAAGTATCTGCAACTTCTGAGATTTACTTAACTCCCACCATTTGCTAGAAAACTTAAGTGAAATAACATACATATATACTCCTTGCTGACTATTTGGTGACATAATACTACGTTCACTTCCTCATATTAACACTTTTCGTCTTTTTAGTAAATCTCATACTCTATTCATCTTTAACCAATACACTTTTCAATCCTTTTTTAACCTCGAATAAAACGATAATTAGCATGAAAAACAAGATATTCATTACTGGAAGACCTGGAGTAGGTAAAACTACTATTTTAATGAAAATCGTGAAAGAACTCCGCTCTAAAAACATTAACGTTACCGGTTTCTATTGTCCTGAAATTAGGAAAGGGACTAATAGAGTAGGGTTTAAAATAGTAAGCATATCTTCAGGAAAAGAAGCTATGCTTGCATCTACAGAACAGAACGGAAGTGTGAAAATAGGTAAATACAGCGTTGTTCTAAATGAAGAATTCGTAAAATCACTAGAGCTAGAGATATTTAATAACCCGCAATTAATAGCGATTGATGAAATAGGACCTATGGAGCTCTCTGTGCCTAGCTTAAAGGCTCTTATAACGAGAATACTCGACTCTGAAATCCCTCTCTTTGCTGTGGTTCACAGATCGATAAAGCTAGGAGAGGAAATATATGAGATAACGGAGAAAAACAGAGAAAATCTTTTCTACTATTTAAGTAAGAAAGTATTAGAACTGATAAATCATTGATTAATTGAACATAATGAAAAACGATTAAAGCCTTAAGGTTATTGAATTGATGTGGATAATACTCTCCGTCATAGAATAACATACTTAATACTGACCTCCGTGGTCTTATACGTACTCATAGTGATAAATTTCAGAGCTAGCGTACTCTCTGACCCTATTTCAGCCTCAATAATTTCTCTTTCCTTCTTCTTCTTAATAGCTATACTAATTCTAGTAATGAATCCACAACTACTTAATCCTAACAGAAAGATAACGAGTGTAGACGATTACGTAGCATTTATATCTAGTATTACCTTTTTACTGATAAGTATAACCTTAGTTAACTCGTTTGGAACAGACGATATGGAGTATATATATGAAGCATTAAACTCACTATTTCAAGGTAAAGATCCTTACGCAGTAGCTTACTACCCTCAAGGGGTGTGTCCTACTTATACCTTATCGGGGGGTATAGTTAACACTTACATATATCCACCTCTCTCTTTTATAATCTACATACCCCTTTATGTATTCCTAAAAGTCTTTGATCTGCCTCCATACTTTCTTAACCTAGAAAACATAGTTTTTGATGTAATATTGGCAATCTTAATTTATATTGAAGGAAGAAAAAAAGAAGATCCTTTCGCTCTATTACCTATAATATTCATCTACATTATGACGGCAGTATCCATACCTCCATTTTACGGTGTTTTTGTCGTAATTCCAACTACCTTTCTAGCCATAGCCTACGTAAGAAAAGATAAACTAGGAGGTACGTCTTTAGGTCTCGCAACTATGCTCACGCAACTTTCATGGCTTGCTCTACCTTTTCTCCTAATATATAAGCTGAAGACTTATGAGAGTAAAAAGAGATTCTTAAGGGAATATCTGTTACCTTTCTCTCTCTCGGTCTCCATACTAACTATACCATTCCTCATTTGGAATTCCACATCATTTATTACAAACGTTATTACCACAGATTCTGCTACAATTCCGGTGGGGCAAATAGGCCTTAGCGTAATATCTTATTCAGGATTCTATCCCTTAGAACCTTGGTTCTTCACCATAAGCCTCGGGACTGTAAGCCTATTTCTCATTTACCTTTACAGCAGGTACTTTGAAGTAATAAGAGAAAGTATATGGGTCTTTCCGATAATAATAAGCTGGTTCTTATGGAGAACATTAACAGAATACTTCATTATGTGGATCCCCTTACTTTTTCTATCCTTGTACAATATCGACTATAATAAGATTCCCACAGTAAAAGTCAATTTCAAGAGACAAATCCTAGTTCCTTTATTCTTACTCGTAACCTTACTAAGTTCTCTAGCTGTATATGCTCACATAAATTACGTACAATCAAACCCATTAACAATAGAAGGCGTTTATCCTTTAGGAAAACTTCCTTATGACGCATTACTAATTAAAGTATACAATGATAAACCTTATCCCGTGAATATAACTTTAGTTAGAGTCTCAATACCTAATAACTTAAATATGGTCTGGGATTTCTCATCGGGAATAATACCACCCAACTCGACGGGTTTAGTCTTCGCATACGCACCGCAATTTAACGAGAGTATAAACAGTACTGTTTTTACGGTTCAAGTTTACTACAATTATTATTTTGCAACGTATACTGTAAATACTTCAGCTTCTAATATATTATAGATGATGCCAGATTACGTAAGGAAAAAGTTACTTTTAGTTGATTTTGACAAGATAACCGAGTACCTAGTTGAACGAATAAGAGAATATATTAAGGAAAGCGGAAAAGAAGGAGGAATAGTAGGATTAAGCGGAGGGATAGACTCTTCAGTAACGGCTGTACTTCTTTCTAAAGCTACTAAAAACGTTTACTTCTTACTTATGCCTTCTAGCTCTACCCCACATCAAGACTTACAACACGCTTACTCTATCTTAAAACTTGTAAACGCTACTGAGAAAAACTATTCTGTAATTAATATTGACGAAATAACTTCATTATTCAGTAAAGCTGTTGGGACTGATGATAAGCTAGTAGTGGGAAATATAAAGGCTAGAGTTAGAATGATTCTTCTATACGCTTTTGCTCAAAAACACAATTACTTAGTCGTTGGCACCGGAGATAAAAGTGAACTTATGTTAGGATACTTTACTAAATACGGTGACGGAGGAGTTGATATATTGCCAATAGGTGATTTGTATAAAACCCAAGTAAGGGCTCTAGGACTACACTTAGGAATTCCTGAAGAAATAGTGAAGAAACCTCCGTCTCCTGCTCTCTGGGAAGGACAAACTGCAGAAGGAGAAATAGGATTAGATTACGAAACAATAGACTCGATCCTATACCTTAAATTTGAGGAAATGCTTGATGAAGAAACTATAAGTAAGATTACTAATACCGACATCTCAGCGATTAATAAAATAATCAAAATGGTTAAGACTTCTCAACACAAAAGACTTCCTCCCGAAATATTCAGATTGAGCGGAAGGGCTATAAATTCAGATTGGAGATATCCTAGACAATGGGGTTAAGAGTAGAGTTAGCACAAATCAGACCTAAATTAGGTGACGTTACACATAACTTTCAAAAACACATAGAAATAATTAAAACCTCGTCAGCAGACTGTGTAGTATTTCCAGAGCTATCGCTTACAGGTTACGTGCTTAGAGACCTTGTATTTGAGGTATATAAGGAAAGCGAAAAAGCAGTAAATATGCTCTCAGAACATTCTAAATGTGTAATCGCAGGGTTGGTTAAAGAGGTAAGACCTGGTATTTTGAGAAATAGTGCTGCCGTAATAATCGAGGGAAAAATAGATTACATTTACAAGTTCTATTTACCCACCTACGGGCTTTTTGAAGAAAGAAGGTATTTTCAACCAGGCGATCCTAGGACTGATTTAAGGATATATGAATACAAAGGATATAAGTTCGGTGTCACAATATGTGAAGATGCGTGGCACTACGAACCAATAGAGGCACTAGCGCTAATGGGAGCAGACGTAATTATGATTCCAGCTGCCTCACCTATGAGAAGACTTTCTTCTACCCTAGCAATCAGGGAGCAATGGGAGGCCTTGCTTAAAGCCCATTCTATCATAAATGGTGTATGGAGCGTCTTTGTAAATACTGTCGGTAGCCAAGAAGAAGAGTTCTTCTGGGGAGGTTCAATGGTAGTATCGCCTTTAGGAGAAATTATTAGTACAGCAAAATTATTTGAAGAGGATAGAATAATCACAGAGATTAATTTAAATGAAGTTAGGAAAAATAGATTTTTCAGCAGTTTCAGAGATCATTTACAAAGTTTCCACGAAGTTTTACATAAGCTATAAATTTATACTCAACCAATAATTATCAAATAATTATGTTGACACAGAGAATTAACATATTGAGAATCCTGCTTTTGATGATATTACTCATCCTACTTGTACTATCGATCTACAATCCTCTATTCTTAGTACCTGCTATTGGTTTTTCACTGTTCCACGGTCTAAATAATAAGACTTTTCTTCCTATACCTTTTTCAATATTTCTTCTACTCTTATTAGGACTTAGAGAACCGTACTACTCATTTGCTGTCTTTGCACTGGTATTGTTTCTTCTAGTTGTAATGTTCATGAATAGAGACAGGTATTTTCCTATTAGATAATGAATTTATTCACTGAAAATGAAATTATTCCTATAAAAAACTGCTTAGATTTAAGCATAATGGAAAGCTAGAATAGTCCTATGAGCATAACAAAAGTAGATGAGTTATTAGCCCTTCCAGGTTGGGAGACTAGAAAAAGGATAATAGAAGCATTGAGAGATGGACCTAAAACCGCATACGAAATATCTAAAGAGCTTAAAATAAATTATTCAACTGCTAGATATCATTTAGAATTATTACAGAAATTTGGACTTGTAAATATTAGAAAAGGAAGAAAATACTACTATGAATTAACTAAAAACGCTAATCTACTATTAGCAGGCGTATGAACTAAAAGTGTCTTAGTCTAAAAGCCTCAAATATTTTTATATTCTACAAATCGAGATTTAGTATATATGTTGTGTTCAACGGAGTGTGTGAAAGATATCAGAGGTTTTAATTTTCTCGTTTCTACTTGTGATAAAACATTTTTGACTTCAAAATTAGAAGAATTTAGAAAACTATCAAATGAAGGGAATAAGACCTACATTATCAGACTAGCTGAAAGTAACTACTTCCGATTTGAAGTACTTATGATACCAAATGGCCCTACTCTTTTGTCTATCTCAACTAGTCGGGGAACAAATAACATTACCTTGAGAGATTTTTCTATGCTGGAAGAACTAGGAAAATTAAGCTGTTGTGCCTACAATAATCAAGAACTTAAAGGGCTTTTTGAAAAATTTTTAGGAACTCAAACTACTAACGAATCAGAAGTTGTAGACCTTATGGACAAAAAAGAAGAAGTAGAATTTAATGAAGATTGTCAAGGTATTCAGCAAAACGAACTTAAATTGCCAGAACCAAGTGAGGGGAGATGGACATCAACCGAGCTACTGACCAGTGAAAGGTTAGTACTTAAGGCATTAGCTGGTCAAGCTAAGTTCTTGGCAATCTCTACAGAGAGACCACAGAACTCAATAAAGTTTACCTCATTTGAGAGACTGAGAAGCTTGTGTTGTTTCATAAACTTAGTTTTTGCTAAAGTTAATAACTGTCGAGAATTGAAAGAAGCTATAGAGTCACTATTACAGCATGAAAGTGGCAGAAAAAGAAGATCGGCTAAAAAGTAAAATATGAGCTCCGATAATGTAATTCCTATATATGCATCAGGTTTTTTCAACTTTAGCAGAGACGGTAAAGTAACTCAGTTTACGACTTTTTATTATATAGATAAGTTTGGTTATTACGTCTCCCTGAACAAAAATGAAGTTAAGAGAGAAATTATCACCATAAAGAGAAATCTACAACAACTAATTGATGAAGAGAAAATAATAATAAATGGGGAAAGAGTTAAAGCTTACGTGAAATGGGTGAAAATTAAGTTATTAGATAAACACCACCCTATCATTGAGTTCCTACTATATTTCTCGGGCACGTTAAGAAAAGGTTTAAATGAGTATTATAACATTTATAGTGAAGAAATAGCTGAATACCCTTACGAAGCTGTCTGGCACCTACCTGGCAAAATAATAAAGATTTATATGGCTGGGGATATACGAATTGAAGAAAATATCTTAAGGGTAAGGGTAAAAAAAGGTACTAGAGTTGGTGGAAAAGAAGGAATAATCTTCAAACTTATTTGATTTCATCTATCTTTTTCGCTAACTCCACATCAAGATCCGTTATACCATCTACGTCATGGGTAGTAAGTTGGATAATAACTTTGTTATAGTATATGCATATATCTGGATGATGATTCATAGCATCAGCTACGAGTTGGATCTTATTTACAAATTGGACTGATTCTCTAAAATCCTTAAACAAGAAGACTTTTTCTAGCTTATTATCCTTTAATTTCCAACCTTTAGAATTATCTAAAAAAATCCTTATTTCATCTTGAGTAAGTTTTTTCATGAGATATATTGTTCCAAGGAAGTATAAAAATCAGCACTTAAAGGAGTCTTCACTTATCCGTCTGGGGAGTTCTCATCATTTTATCTCTGCTACCATCTTTTTGACGAACATGTATATTAACGGCACTAATAATATTCCAAACGCTATTGCTAATCCCCAAGATAAAGTCTGTAAAATCGACGTTACATTACCGAATGGCTGAACAATTATTGCTACTGCTATCAATATGAAAATTGTGTAAAGTAGGAATCTTCCGTAAGTAGCTATATAATTTGCATTAGGATCAGTCTTAACAATAGTATCTAAGGCCTTGTCGGTAATGGCAAAGCTAAAGAGTAATACGATAGAACCGATCAAGATGTCATAGAACAGGTATGAACTCACTAACGGTACCCATTCAAAAATTGCTAACTCAGCAGCTATAGTAATTATTACTGCGTACAGACCGAATCTTAACACACTTAAAATAACGGCTATAAACTGGTCCTGTACGGGCATTTGTCTCGCCATGTAATCTAATAGTACATTTACTAAACTCATTCCAAGTGTTAGTAATAGTATTGCTCCAGCCAAGTAAGGTAAGTATCTAGCTATTAGTGCAATATAGACCGTAGCTGCTCCGAGATTAAGTATAGATAAGGCAATAGCCAAGCTAAGTAATATAATTAATGCCTTTACTGTTCCTGCAACTAATGAAGCACTTAAGTTCACGGAAGAGTGAGCGAATACAGCCCTTAGCACCCTACCTACTATGTCGCTGACTATCACAGCAACTATATACCCAATTAAAACTATGATTACGAAGAGTATTATTGATGGTATTGCATCTATTATTTCTGTTGCTAAATTAGTTAATGCTTGAGATATACTACTTACTTGATATAGGAATAACATCAGGTAAACTATACTTTATATTTAGTATAAAAGACTTGCTGATATAACCATATTTAATTCATCTTTTCTTCTTCAATTATCTTCACTATTTTTTCAAGGACTCTTCCTAACTTTTCATTTTCTCTTTTCAATTTATCTAGCTTTATTTTAATTTCACTAGCTATCTTAAATTTCTCTAGTAAGTCATCTACCTCTTTTCCCACATACTTACTTTTCAGCTTACCGTCTTCCCAATACCGTAAATAATAATACTTCTTGCCTTTAATCACCTTTCCCTCAAGATGTCCAGTAGGCAAGGACTTGAGTTGCTCGGTAAGTGCCATTATCTCGTTTTCTAGTTCGTTCTTTCTCTCTTCAATTCGTTTTACTTTCTCCCAGATCATCTTTTTCTCCCTCAAGCTAAGAGATTTTACAAACCGTCATCTAATTCCATTTGCATAGTCTCTTCAAGTGCTTTCATAATCTTCTCTTTATCTGCCACCTCTATAATCTTCCTAATTCCACCGGCTCTTCCTCTATTAACTATCTTAACTTTTATAATACCAAACATATCCAGCTCGGAGATTATGTCTGAAAATCTCCTATACGAAAGAGGTTTCTGCTTGTATTCTAAAGCTAGGTCGGAATACACTTTGTGGGCAGTAACCACATCTTCAGCCCTTATTGAAGCCATCAATGCCAACTTGTAGTGAAAAGGAAGAGCCTTAATAGCTTCGATGAGTCTCTCCTGCTCGTACTCGGTTATCGCTCTATCCACGTGGTCTTTCCTAATAATTCCCTCGCCAGAGGCTAATTGAGCAGCTCTAAATAACAAGTTAACAGCTTTTCTCGCATCACCGTGTTCCCTTGCTGATATTGCTGCTATATATGACAATATTTCGTCGTTATAAGAACCTTTGAATAGGCCGTATTCAGCATATATTGAAAGTATGTGTTTTAACTGCTCAGCGTCGTAAGGCTTAAAGAAAACAGTCGGTCCCAGGGAAGATAAAACTCTGGGTTCCATGTAATCTCTGATGTTAATGTCGTTACTGATCATTATAACGGAAATATTACTTTCAACACGTAATAATTGATAAAGGACTATGTCACCTCCTCTTCTTTTCACCAAAGTATCGACCTCGTCTAAATAGACTAACGCCTTACGGTTCAGCAGTTCTTCTTTAATCCTCTCAATATATTCGCCCAGATTAATCCCGTGCTTAGGAACATCTATACCAGTTAGTTTTTCAGTAAGCGCTGAGAGAACGGCTTGAGGAGTACCACCTACTTCTCTGCAGTTAACATAAGCCTGAATTACTCCTTCATAATCACTATCTTCCTTTTTAACCTCTTCAATTTCGTTGAACATATACATTGCGACAAATGTTTTACCTGTACCAGTGAGACCTAGAAACAATGTTGAAAATTTCACCGAATTCTTTACAAAATATCGTACCGCGATCGCCAATTCTTTCAGTATGTCCTCCCTAAAGGGGATGTCCTTAAATACTGATAGTGGGTCAATAAAGACTTTAGGGTTCTTTATCACCTCGCCTTTACCGCCTTTTAATGTCTCTCTAATCGCCACGTATTATTTCAAATGTTTCATTTGTTATTTTGGTTATCAGATATTTCAATTGGTGTTACCTAATCATAATGAATGGGAAAAATACCATCTGTTTTACCCCCCAGTTTTACAGTAAATTTCAGCCGTTTCCAGGTATTACGCTTTCCCTAATTATCAAATTTCATAATTTTTTACAATTCAAAAAAGATCTTTTTTAACCGTAATACAAGTAAGTACGGTATTTCAAAACCGAAAAAGAGAGAGAGCGAATTTCCTGCGTTTCATGCTAAGATTAGTTTAAGTTATGAATAAACTTGTTTGTATAATAAAGGTGACGAGTAAATTATCTTAATGTGTTACTAAAAGAGATGTTACAATTTTTAACAAAAGAAAACCTGGCAGTGTCTCTTTAGGTTAGGGTATACGAGGAGAAGAAACAAAGGAAAAATACTGTAACTTATTGCAATTGATTTATAATCTCGGTTAGAGCATTTGCAAATTCTTTAGTACCTAGCGGTTTTACATCCATAAACCTTGCTAAATCTTGAGTCACTTGTTTCCTCTTTATTGCCTCATTTATGCTTATCTCGATCAAATCAGCAGCTTTATCCCAACCCATAAACCTCAACATTAGCTCTCCTCCCTTAATTATTCCGGTAGGGTTAGCTACGTTTTTACCTGCATATTTCGGTGCGGTGCCATGTATTGCCTCGAACATTCCGCCGTCATCGCCGATATTAGCTCCTCCCAACATTCCAATGTTACCTATCAAAGCTCCAGCAGCGTCTGAAATATAATCTCCATTCACGTTAGGAGCTAGGATTATGTCGTATTCATCTGGCCTTGTTATAATCTGTTGGAACATGTTATCTGCAATTCTGTCATTTATCACAACTTTTCCATCGGATTTTACTCCCCGGTTAATTTCTTCTTCAGTGACAATATAGTCTCTGTACTCCTTTAGTGCAACTTCATATGCCCATTCTCTAAAGGCTCCTTCTGTATATTTCATTACATTCCCCTTATGCATTATCGTGATCTTTTTCCTCCCGTTGGTTATTGCATAGTTAATGGCAAGCCTGGTTATCCTCTGTGTCTTGAACTTACTTATTACCTTAACACCGATACCTGTGTCATCTTCGATCTCGACCTTAAACTGCTCTTTCAGAAAGTTTCTTATTTTCTTTGCCTCCTCACTATTGTATGGGTATTCGATACCTCTGTATAAGTCGTCGGTATTTTCTCTGAATATTATCATATCTACTTTCTCAGGGTTTTTCAAAGGGCTTTCTAATCCCGGTATGTACTTAACTGGGCGTATATTTGCATACAGATCTAGCATTAAACGAATTGCAACGTTTACAGATTTCCAACCTTTACCTATTGGAGTCTCTAAGGGTCCTTTTAACACTACTCTATATTTTAGTAACATATCTTGGGTTTCTTGAGGAAACCTATTACCAGTTAATTTCTCTGCTTTTTCACCAGCGTACACTTCCATCCATTTTATCTCCTTTTTGCTTCCGTAGGCTTTTTCAACAGCAGCGTTAATTACCTTAATAGCGGCTTGCGTTATTTCTGGTCCTATTCCATCTCCTTCTATGTATAGTATAATAGGTTTATCAGGCACTATCCATTTACCTTTATTAAATGTGATCTTTTCTCCGTCTTCAGGCTCTTTATACAACATTTCATTCAGTAGATTTACAGCGAAGTTATTAGGCTTTACGAAAAAGATTTTAAGGATTTAGTAAAATTGCATAATACCATGTGGTCGTCATTAGCAATCCTCTTACTTGTATTAAGTGGTATTAGTATCACCACCCTTCCTTTCTTTACCCCCTCCGTTAACTCTACATTACCTCAAGGAAATGTTTACGTCAGTATAGTTATTCCTCCTAAAAACCTTGAGATGTTACAACTCTATATTCAACAGCATATGATTTTAAACAAGAGCCAAGTAGAGAAATTGTTTATCCCTTCTCAGCAGATCAATCAACTAGTCCAAGAACTTGAATCTAAGGGCATTAAACCTACTGTGAATTGGAACGTTATCTCTTTCTCAGCTCCTGCTAAAGAGGTTGAAGAGATGTTTAAAGGTCAATTCATTACCTACACTTTCGAAGGTAAGAAAGTGTATACTTTTATCTCCGCGGATAAGTCGATACCAGGTATCATTATTGCTACTAACTTAACCGAGGCTCTTTTCAGTAAGCCTAATACCTTGTATAATATAACTCAAGCTGTAGCATATTCTACGGTAACTCCTCATCAGATACAGCAAGCTTACAATATTACTTACTTGTTAAAACATGGTATCAACGGTAGTGGGACTAATATTGGTATCTTAGACTTTGAAGGGGATCCTTATATTTATCAACAATTAACAGCGTTTGATCAAGAGTATAATATATCACCTCCTCCCTTATTCAAAGTAGTTCCCATAGGTCCTTACAATCCAAATGATGGTATACAAAGCGGTTGGGCGCTAGAGATCTCTCTAGACGTAGAGTATGCACATGTGGCGGCACCGGGTGCAGGTATAATCCTTTATGTAGCAAACCCGTCTATATCCTTACCTCAGGCAATAGCTTTTATAGACCAACAAGACGAAGTAAATGTAGTCTCACAGAGCTTCGGTATTCCAGAAATTTACTTCTTATTGGGTCTTCTTCCTTTATCGTATTTGCAATCGATGGTATATGAATATTGGCTGGGAGAAGTCGAAGGTATAACTTTTCTAGGCGCTAGTGGTGATGCAGGTGGAAACGGTTACAATTTTTACTTAAGTCCATTAGGATCCCAAATAGTTCCGGCTGCAATTCCTTACGTTTTAGCTGTAGGAGGTAGCAGTCTTTATGTATCTGGTAACGAAAGTATGCAAACTGCGTGGAGCGGAGAAAGTGTTCTCGGAAGTACAACTGGAGGATTTAGCAATGTATTCCCTGCTCCTCCCTACCAAATGTTAAAGGGTTTCAGAGAGGTACCAGATGTAGTGGCTCTAGCTAATCCTTATACTGGAGTAAACGTGATTTATTATCACGGAGAAAGTATATTAGTAGGAGGTACTTCATTAGCTACACCTACAGTTGCAGGAATAATAGCTCTTGCTTCAGAAGTTCACGGTAAACTCGGTTTTATAAATCCATTGATATATGCACTAAACGAAACCCCGGCTCTTCATCATGTGACTTTTGGGTATAACTCTCCTTACGTTGCAAATTCATCTTATAACCCGGTCACTGGGTTAGGATATATTAACGCGGGATATTTTGTAAAGCTATTAAAAGTACCAAACTCATCACTTTCTCTGGCAGTTCAGAACACCACATATTTACCTGGACAAACAGTGAAAGTGATAGGAAAATTAAGCGGAGTTTCTCCACTACCTTCTACTCTTACGGCTGAGATTTTTAACGGAACTACTGTAATAGATACTGTTCATTTAGTATATAATGGAACTTATTACGTAGGTTCGTTCTCAGCCCCTCAGTCTGGAGTTTACGAAGTAATAGCGAGTTATAACGATTTAACCGGATTTACATACTTCATTGACGGATATCAAGCAGTTTTCATATTCCCACCGTTGGCAGTGTATCCTATACCTATGGCAATACCCGTGTTGGTCATGATCGATTATCCTAACGGTACGTTGGTTTCTGGTTTTAATAATACCCAATTGAATGTATATTCTGAGAATCAGATTAACGGTAAGTTAACGATGATAGGTTCAACGTCTCTGACAAATGTTCCTATTATCAATATCTCAGCTCTTGGTATAACTATCAAATACAAAACTGGAATATTAGAGGGTTATATAAATTATACTAACGTCAGTAAGTTGGGAGGAGTTCTCGTATTAAAGGTTGTAAACACTATTGGATTGGATGAAATAGTCCTAGGCTCTTATGTAGTCCCTATCATAATACCTAATTCCTTCGAAGAACCGACAGTGATTTACCCTGGGGAGAATATAACTGTAGAAGTTGCAGTTGAAAGCTTAGGAATGCCAAACGTTACTGTATCTTTCATCAAGGACGGAAAAGTGTATTGGAATTTCACCGTGAACTCAATAACCTTCGGAAATAACGCATTTTATATAAATCAAGTTACAGTACCTATGAACCTTTCCCCAGGTTATTATGAAGTTAAGGCATATGCTGTTTATAGTAACGATACTTACACTACTTACGGTGAAGGATATACACAAGTTTACGTGTCTCCAAGTTACTTAGAGTACAAAGCATCAGTTAATTCAGTAGCCTTCGAAAACCAAACAGTTACAATTAAAGCCACTATCTTATATCCCAACGGGACACCGGTGGAGTTCGGAACCTTTACTGCAATCTTTATTCCTAGATATTTAGTCTCCCAATTCAACAATTTGGAGATATCCAATGCTGTCCAGTTAACTTATACTGACGGAAAATGGATAGGCAATTTCACAATTCCATCTGGAAATAATCCTAATAGCGGAATGTCTACAGATAGTGTCGCAGGTGAATGGGATGTATATGTTGTTGGCTCTTCTTTTAACGGGTATCCTATACCTTTCAACTCAACGTTAAGCTATCAGAGTCTTACTATAAGTCCCCTTTATGAAGGACTAACGTTTGTAGTTTTCCCTTATACTTTTGTAAAGAACTTTAGTGGAAATATAGGCTACGGTCTGTATATACAAAATGCGGTATTTAAGGACGAAAATGTAACGTTAATAGATTCTATAGTAGAAAACCTCACCGCAATTAACTCTACAATTATACTCATAAACACTCATGTTTACAACGCTAAGTTGATAAACTCTAAAATAGTAGGCAATCTAACAGCTCTAAATATTAGTAATGCTATACCTTCAAATAAAGTATCTAGTATTAATAATGTTAATAGTATTAATAGTTCCTCTTCTACAGCTAATCACTCTGAGTTCTTCACTGTTGAAGAGGTTTTGGCAATTCTTGTATCTTTCATTCCTCTCATATATTTCAGCCTAAGGAAAAATAAGTAATCTTTTTTACTATTCCCCTTTTCTTCTGTCTTCTAAAGCCCTCTTAATTTGGCTGGTTAGACGTTATTAAACGAATAGGGAAACTGTTTTTAACCCTAATCTAATGATAACATTATTGTGGAGAATAACAGAAGTAAACAACAAAAGAAGAGAAAAAAGAGCAAAGAAAGCATATTAGCTTTTAAAAAAGAGCTTCGAGCTATGATGCTTGAACCTATCTACGGGGAGAATATAAAAGATATTATTACCAGATTGACGTCTAAGTTAGAGGAGATCGCAGAGTCTTACGGTTATGAAATAGAGTTCCCGGAGAGAGCGAAAAAAGACATTGAAGGGGATATCTATTATTTCGTTTATTCAATAAAGGTTAAGACTAAACATGGCTCTAAGAAAATAAACTTAGAAGTTCAGTACATGATTTACGATGAAGGAAAGTGGATGGGAGTAATAACTGAAGTGAAATGAATAATTTCTTTATAGAAACACATAATATTCTTCTATTCTCTTTCTTACGTTCCAACCTTCATCATAAAGCTCTTCAAATCCTTTGTCTACTTGTGCTTTCAACTGCCTTAAGTTATCGGAAACGTTGTGTCCGTATTTAGAAATCAGAACGGATATAAAATCATTGAAGTTAAGGAGGTCTTCAGATATCTCATTCGGCTCTTTTTTAAAGAATCCGAAGAAGCTCTTCCTATATTTATACATTTGAATACCTATTGCTAAAACCCTATCTGCGTAGTCTTTCACCAGAAGGAAGGGCACTATAACATCTACTTTTTCGTCCATATATGGTGCTCTCTTATATGCAAGTTTAAGTTTGTTTAATTCCTCCTCACACGTCCTCTTTATAGTATTCAATTGATTAACAACACTTTGAAGTAGTTCATCTAGTTCCTTTATCTTAATATTAATTCCTTCTAATTCTTTCTGTTTTTGCTGATTAAGTAGACGTATTTCGTTTACCAATGTTCTTATCTCATTTTTATACTTATTTTTTATAGAAGTTAAAGTTGAATTTACTTCACTTATGTATTTTGATTTCATAGTATTTAACGCGTCTACATCTTTTTCTGTGACGAAGCCGGCTTCCTTATCTATCTCTCCCTTACCTATCAAGACTTCTATGTCTGCAAGTTTTTCGTATAGTTTTTTAGCCTCTGATGAAAGCTCACTTTCTAAGTTTTTCTTAGTTTGGTTTACTTTTTGTTTTAACTCTTCATTTTTAGCGGAAAGTAACTGGTCATACTTATCCTCAATCTGTTTTCTTTCTTCAGCTCTCTTGCCTTTTAATATAGTTACTATTGTAGTCACTTTGCTGACAACACTTTCAATTGTTGTAATATTATCTGTAATTATCTTCTCTCTAACGTTTAAGTCTTGAATTAACGTATCTAAGTCGAACTGAGAAGCCTCTTTGGGAATAACTGTTAAAGGTAACTGGGGGCTACCGGTGGAGAGAATTGGTGTTAAATCTGAATATACTAGTCCTCTAAAGGTTACCTCTTCATAACCTTTAGTTGCATGCCATTTAAATGATTTAAGCAAAGCAAGTAATTCTGATTCGTTCTTGTTTCCTTGAATAGTATTTAGTATTCTATCATAATTTTGAAGAATAGTAAATTGTAACTTTGTCATTAAGCTCATAGTCTGGTCGAAAATTAGATATCCTCCGCTTTTTTCATTCTTAACAAGAGTTAAGGGCCATCCTATCAGTTCTCCCGCTTTTATCTTGATCTCTCTTCCAGTTAACCTAACTAGTGCTACAGCTATTTGCTTTTCAACACTTAATGGTTGTTTATTTGAATCAACAACAAGCGGTAGGTGTATTGAATCCACATGAATATTTATTCAATTAGTATTATATTAAGTTGTTTAGACTTTAAGATAGAGATAGAATGAAAGTCCTAATCACATTCCGGTTCTTCGACGAATGGGTAAAAAAGATAGTTGAGAGCGGGATCGAGGTTATCCAGTGGAAAGAGGAAAAGGCACCTCCTAAAAAGTGGATCTTAGATAACGTAAGTAATGTAGACGGAATTCTTTGCACTCTCAATACTAAGATTGATAAGGAAGTAATTTCAGCTGCTAAAAATTTGAAAGTTATCAGCACTTACAGTGTTGGTTTTGATCACATAGATGTTAAAGAGGCAAAAAGTAGAGGTATAAGACTAGGATATACACCAGAAGTATTGACGGAGACTACAGCAGATCTGATTTTTGGGCTCATCTTGGCCGTCGCCAGAAGGATTGTTGAAGGGGATAAGCTGATAAGAGAGGGAAAATGGATGATCCCTTGGCAACCCGACTTTTTACTGGGATATGACGTATACGGTAAAACCTTAGGGATAATAGGGATGGGCAGAATAGGTAAAGCCGTTTACAGAAGGGCTAAGGGATTTAATATGAGAGTCATATACACATCTAGGACTAAAAAGGATGATATAGATGCCGAGCTTGTGAGCTTTGAGGAGTTACTTAAACAATCAGACTTCGTAGTAATAACTGTTGATCTGAACGAGTCTACATATCACATGATAAATGAGAGTACATTAAGGCTGATGAAAAAGACAGCATTTTTGATTAACGCCTCTCGTGGAAAAGTAATAGATGAGAAAGCACTTGTTAAAGCTCTAGAGGAAAAATGGATTGCTGGAGCTGCGTTGGACGTGTTTGAAGAGGAACCTATTAACAAGGATCACCCTCTCCTGAAGTTCAGTAATGTTGTATTAACTCCTCATATTGGAAGTGCTACATTTGAGACCAGGCACAAAATGGCTGAAATTGCTGTTGAGAATTTATTGAGAGGTCTCAGGGGAGAAAAGTTAATATATGAACTATAGCCGGACTAAAAGTATTGAGCTCTTTGTTTTATTTCTTCTTTCACCTTGTTGAATTCGTCATTTAATATAGGGTCTCCGTTCTTTATTGCATTTACAGTTTCCGTTATTCCAACCTCCGTGACTTTATTATCAAAGTAAAGCGTTATAGACGCTATAAGATATGTCAATTTAACTTTCTCGAAGTCAAAGAACTCATCAAGTTTACCTTGTAGTCCTATTGCCTTTAACATATCTCCTCTCTTTATCGATTTAAACCAACTCTTCTTTTCTCGTAGCTGGTTAGAAAACTCACTTTGATAAGCTATCTCGTTTATAACAGAATATATATCAGCATTGATTTCCTCACTATTCCTTCTGTCTGCTATCTCCTTAGCTAGGATCTGAATATCTTTAGGGTCAATTACCACATCCTCTCTAGTCGGGTATGATGTAAATCCCTGAGAAATTGCTTCCTCTTCTATCCTCCTGAAAACTTCTTGTATATCTTTTTCAGCTAAAGCTAAACTGAAGCTCTTTCCTGAGATTAAGGAAGCCATAGAGTGAAGTAAGTAAACATCTAACGTAATGAATAAAGAAATTATTTTATCTACGTTTTCGTAGTTCTTAGTTACTGTCCAAATAATGAAATTCTTCCTTAAATATTTCTTAGGCCAATTATCTAGTACGTATAAGATAGGCGGTTTAGCATAACTTAATGAGACGAAATAACCCCCATTAATTTTCTTATAAACTGAAACAGTAAGATCCTTATCTAAACCTGATTTATGTGCTAATGCAATATAATTCATTTGAAATCATCCTCTTCAGCCCTGGCCACTCTCCTCATTGAATCAGCAAAGAGTGTACTCATCAAGTATTATAAAAGAAGGAAAGTGTATAATAAAAAATTATTACTTCTCAATATATCCCTTCTCTATTAAGAGTTCTGCAGCTAATATTCCGCCTCCAGCAGCTCCCCTTACGGTGTTGTGTACTAAAGAGGCTAACCTTACTGTCTTCTTGTTAACTTGTGCAATCCTACCTACTACTACACTCATTCCGGGTACATCACCAGCCCATCTGTCAAAGTATACGGTAGGCCTGTTGTCTTTATCCGCCACTATTATCGGTTTAGAAGGAGCTGTCGGTAGCTTCAGCTCTTGTGGTAACCCTCTGAAGTTTTCTAGCGTTTCTTTAACTTTTTCTGCAGGTGTATCTTCCTTAAATGTAACATATAATACTTCGTAATGGCCTACAATTGTTGCAATCCTATGAGTAGTTGCTGAGAGGGTTACTTCTTCTAGCTTGGGCTCATTAACGTTTCTCTTTACCTCGCTCAAGACTCTGAAGATCTCCTTTACGGTTTTAGCGTCGTAAGCGTCACCAAGTACTTTTATGTTATCGATTACGTCGAGTGAGGCAACTCCAGGATAACCTTCACCAGAGACGGACTGCATTGTAGTTATGAACGCTCCGTCCATCTTGAAATTCATGAATATTGGAGCTAACGGAAACAGCGCACCTTGTGCAGTACATAAAGGCGTCGTTACTATAAAACCCTTCCAATCTCTTCTCTTCCTTTGTTCATCTATTAATGAAATAGTGTGCGGGTTTAATTCAGGTACTAATAGTGGTACGTCAGGATCAAATCTGTGATCTGGAGAGTTACTTATAACGGGGTAACCTAACTTTGCGAACTGCTCTTCAACCGGACCCGCAGCACCTGCAGGTAAGGGCGAAAATATAATATCTACTCCTTCTTGTTCCATTAACTTAGGATCCGTTGGTTTTACTTCAATATCTGCTACTTCTTTAGGCACTTGACCTACTGTTTGCCACCTTGTAACTTCTTCATATGGTTTTCCTACAGATCCCTTACCGGCTAAGTAAGTTGGTTTTATGTAAGGATGATTTGCTAGCATTCTTACGTACTCAATACCTACTAAACCCGTTGCCCCGAGAATTGCGGCTTTAAGAGTTCTCCTCATGAGTATCACCTATTATACTCATTTGGGAAATATAAATTTGCTTTAAAAATATAAGCTTTACAATTTGATAAAAAACAGTTTATGTTAAAAGTACGGCTCCTTTTGAAGAAGACGAAACTAATTTCGCATATTGTGCTAATAGCCCACTTTTGTATCTCGGTGGTGGCGGTGTCCACTCGTCTCTTCTTTTCTTTATTTCTTCAGGAGATAATTCTACTTCTAGTTTTCCTTTATCAGCATCTATAACTATTATGTCTCCATCTCTAAGTAATGCAATAGTCCCACCAACTGCTGCCTCTGGAGCTACGTGACCAACCATAATGCCCCTAGTCGCTCCTGAGAACCTTCCATCAGTTATTAACGCAACTTTTTCACCTAAACCTTGTCCCACAATAGCACTCGTAACTGCTAACATTTCTCTCATTCCGGGGCCTCCTTTAGGTCCTTCGTACCTAATAACTACCACATCGTTCTCAACGATCTTTCCTTCCAAAACTGCCTTAAATGTCTCTTCCTCTGAATTGAATACCTTTGCAGGCCCTCTATGATATTTTACTTTACTGGCAGACACTTTCATAACTGCTCCCTCTTCTGCTAGATTCCCCTTTAGTATCCTTATTCCGCCTACTGTAGAGAACGGGTTCTTAACGTCTCTCACTATGTGATCATGAGGGACGTCAGGGATCTTATACTCCTCTAAATTCTGTTTTAAGGTCTTTCCGGTAACAGTGATCACTTCTCCATGTAATAGCCCTGCTTCAAGAAGTTTCTTCATTAACAGCGGAGCTCCGCCAACTCTGTGCAAATCAGCCATCACATACTCTCCTCCAGGTTTCATGTTGACTATTTCCGGTGTCCTTAAACTAATTCTGTCGAAGTCATCCAGAGTGAGTTTTATACCAGCCTCATGAGCTATTGCTAGTAAATGAAGTACGGCATTTGTAGACCCCCCTGAAGCCATAAGCACGGTTATAGCGTTTTCAAATGCTTCAAAAGTCAGTATGTCTCTGGGTTTAAGTCCTATTTCGACTAAATGCATTAAGGCTTTTCCAGTCTCATATGCATACTTAGTTCTCATAGCATCCACGGCTGGAGGCGAAGCACTACCTGGTAAAGCTAACCCCAAAGCCTCTGTAATTAAACCCATAGTATTAGCTGTGTATAAACCTCCACAAGTACCTGGTCCTGGTATTGCGTTATCTTCCATGAGTCTTAAGTCTTCAGCTGTGATCTTACCCTTAGAGTACGCACCTACAGCCTCGTATACATCTTGGATAGTTACCGGTTTACCCTTAAAGTTTCCGGGCAGAGTTGAACCTCCATACATAATTATCGAAGGTATGTTAAGCCTTGCCATTGCCATCATCATACCCGGCGGGGTCTTATCGCAACCTGATAAGGCTACAAATGCGTCGTAACCGTGAGCGTTAACTACAAGCTCTACCGTGTTGGCAACTATTTCCCTACTTACTAATGAATATTTCATTCCTTCACTACCCATCGCTATCCCGTCTATAACTACTGGAGCAGTAAATACTCTAGGAGTACCTCCAGCACTTCTAACTCCTTCCTTGACTACGTTAGAAAGTCCCAGTAGATGTATATTACAAGGCCCTGCTTCGTTCCACGCTACCGCTACTCCCACTATAGGTTTGGAAATATCGTTATCCGTAAGTCCCATAGCTTTTAGGAATGCCCTATTAGGTGCTTTTTCGTAACCCCCATAGACTATATTTGACCTCTTTTTAGGAGAATATTCAGACATCAAATGATATAAACAAGTTCAAAATTTTTAAATTATTATGGGTAATTACATAGGTTTAGCTATTATGGTCATTTGTGGGTCACTAATCTCAAACTTCTTCCACGAATAACCGCTATAAACATCTATGATTTCAAACCCCGCTTTTCTCATCAAGTCTACTATCTCATGTAAGCTATAATATCTTTGAGAGAATGTAACTTTCTCGACTTCTTTGCCGTCCTTTATATAAGACCTTGTTACTTGTAATCTAGATGTAAACGGGTCAAAGTTGTTATTATCTATAACCAAGTACGGTGGAATGTAGGAGTGTATTATCTCGGGCTTGTTGTAAATGAGGAAGTCCCTATTATCGAGGTTTACAATTAATAATCCGGCATCTTTTATTACTCCCCTGAACTCTCTGAGGATCTTTAAGTCATCTTCCTCTTCGTAATATCCTAAGCTGTTGAAAATATTAATAATGATATCGTAGGACTCGCCACTTAATACTTGAGTTAATTTCCTCATATCTCCTTTAAGGAAGGTACCTGTAGGTACGTTCTCTTTTGATTTTTTCACCATTTTTTCGGAGATATCGACGCCAGTTATCTCATAACCTAGTTTTGATAGAAAATAACTAACTCTACCAATTCCGCAAGGTACATCAAGAATTTTCTTTCCTTTAACGTTATATTTTCTTGACACTTCGTCTATCCATTTAGCCCACTTATTCCCCTCCTCCCAAAGCTTAAGCATTTCGTTTATGTAAAGGTCGGATTCGAAGATCTTTAACCAGTATTCATCCATTAACTTAATTTACGATGGCTTGGTAATAAAACTGATGAAATCCGTCATTATTTTACTCTTAATATTGGGAATTGGGGTTATCAGTGATAACGGAGTTACTAACTCCTTAAATAGTGGAGACGTCTTGGTATATGAAGTTACTATTACTCACGGCAACCAAATTTATACTTACAATTATACCTTCATCGTAAATTCGATTGAGAAAGGTATAGTTAACTTTACAGTAATAATTACAAGTTTTAATAACGGGACAAGCATTATACAGAATTACCTATTTCCTTTGTCTAAGTTAGAGTGCCTTCCATATAACGGTTCGATGTTTAATACGATGAATTTAACGTTCGTCGGATACGAGGAGTTTAAAGGGAAAAACGCATCCGTATATTCGGGCTATTACCAATTTTCTAATTTAGAAATACCAATAAAAGCTTATTATGTAAACGGAATTCTAAATTACGCTAACGGTAATTACGATAATTATTCCTTACAAATCTCACTAATTAACGAATATAACCATCTACAAGAAACCTTTATTCAAGGGTCTTTAACGGAGAGTAATTATATAATCTTAGCAATCGTTATAGTTTTCATAGTAATCGGTGTACTTTTACTAATAAAAATAGGAAAAATCTAAGTTAGGAGGAAATAAAATCAACCCCTACCTTGTCGAGGTTTTTCAACCAGTTTAAGAATTTCTTAGCATTTTCTCCCATAAATATTGAGCCATGTTGAGGTGCTACTATATCAATATCTAAACCCTCAATTCTCTTAGCCCATAGCTCTATTGCTCTTCTAGACGCTATATATCTTCTGTGGAACCATTCCATAAGCTTAACGTGTTCCTCAAAATTATCCACTATTAAGTACCACTTATCTTTAAATACTGCTGCACCCATGTCGCCCGAGAAGTAAATCTTTGCTATTGGATCATAATAGTGAAAATTACCTGGTGAATGCATAAAGTGAGCTGGAATTGCTTTAATTTTGAAAGAACCGAAATCAATATCCATGCCCTCGTCAGGAAGGTCTATAATTCTATCTCTAAGGTCTACCCCTAAATGCGGAATGAATCTCTCCCATAGATGGGAAACATATATCTTGGCATTAGGGGCAGTATCCAACCACAAAGTTAAGCCCCCTATGATGTCTGGGTCTTGATGACTATAAAGAATGGCCTTAATATTCTCAGGTTTTACAAATCTAGATGCATTTTCAAAAACCCTTTCAAATACGAAGTATCCCCCTGGGTCTAGTAGTACACCCTGATTTCCGTGGACAATAAGATATTGATTTGTTAGAATCCCTTTTTCTGTCTCACTCTCGTCTAAACCTAACCAAATGAACTTGTGATTATTTGATTCGTATAAAATATAAGGTTCATGAATTTTCATCTTCAACAACACCTGGAATTTCAGGTACTAGAAGTACATACACGTTTACCTTAAACTCGCCAGATAAGGAACTCAGTATATTTTCGTCGCTAAAATATTCTTTACCGTTTTCGTTAACATAAATACCCTTTAAGTCTCCGTTAATGAATAACAATCTGAACGACGAGGAAGTTGATGTGGAAGATACATAAATTGTCTTGTACTTTGATAGAAGATCCGCTATAGAACTTAGGATCGTATCTAACATTTGTCCTTTAGGTATTGAAATCCCTTCAGACTTTATCAGACGTGACTTCAATAAGAGCTTCGAGACAAAGCTCAGTTTGTTTAATTGCCTTGAGTAATCAAACTCTTTCTCTTTTTCCTGAGCTTCGATCTCATAAGCCCTCTTAGCTTCCCTACTTATCCCCTCTAGCAAGCTGTGTGCTATATCTGGTAAATATCTCTTGACTATCCACTCTTTTTCTCCACTATATCTAATTGCTAAGTGAACTAGACTAGTGGAGTTTTTGTTATCTCTTACATTAATAAATATTTGGAACTTGTTATTTTTCTCAATGAGAGACTTAAGAGTATATACAAACATTAACGATGACTGCTGAGAAAAAGTCACCTCAAAAGTATCTCTTAAGCTTAAAATGAAAAATCTCGAAAACTGTAAAGTGATTGTGTTCCTTCCTCTTTCTACTTGATATGGAAAGTATGAGAGTAAAGTATCGGCGTCTTTTACTACTGAAATAACGTTATTTGAATTAGTATTAACCGTCTCCTCAGCTAGATGAGTGATCATGAATATATTATATTGAATTTAACTGCTTAAAAATATAATCATACCACAAAGAGAGATTTAAAACCTTAACAGTGTTAATTAAATTACTGTTCGAAATGATTATCTTAACGTCAAACAATCTAGAAGAATTGCTGACCTCTGAAATAGCAGTAAGTGCAGTCAGACAAGCTTTCTCATTATTTTCCTCCTCAAGGATAATACAACCTCAACGGCAAGTACTTACTATAAAAGGTAACTGGTGGGGGATAATGCCTTCTTACTGGGATAAGTCTGTTACAGTTAAGATAGTTAATGTTATACCAGAGAATAAGAAGAAGGGACTACCCTCAGTTCAAGGCTCCGTCTTACTGTTTTCGCCTGATACTGGAGAGCCTTTAGCTCTTCTAGATGGTACTACATTAACCGCAATAAGAACTTCAGCTGCAAGTGTTCTCTCAACAGAATTAGCGTTTGGGGGAAGGAATATCGGCACTTTAGGAGTCATAGGTGCTGGTATGGAGGCAAGATATCATATAAAGATTGCAAGTGGCTATCTAAAGTTCTCAAGGATAATGGTAACGGCTAGGAGTTCTCATGTTCAGTTAGCTAAAGAATTCGGAGCTGAAGCTGTAGATCTAGAAACTCTATTGAGGAACTCGGACGTCATATTTGCAACAACTTCCTCTTCTACACCAGTAGTGTTGGGGAAATTCTTGAAAGATGATTTTCATATTTCTAGCATAGGAGCCCATACCCCTGAAGCTAGAGAAATAGATGATGAAACTGTGAAAAGAGCTAGGACATACTTAGTAGATTCCGTAGAGGCTGTATCTAAAGAGACAGGAGACTATATACAACCCGTAAGGAGCGGGATACTTAAACAAGTCATCGAGATTGGTGAGATCATAAACAAAGGTATCAAAATTGAGAGACCTTCTATATTTAAAACCGTAGGAATTGCGGCTCAAGATAACATTTCAGCACTAACCGCTTATGAAGAAGCTGTAAAAAGAGGAATAGGTATAAAGGTCACTTAGGCTTCCAAATTACGTTGGGATTAAAAGTCTTCTCGTTAACGTAAAGTGCCATGACGAATAACAAAGATGAAAGTCTATTAAGGTAAACCACATGCTCATGCTTTACGTTTTTATGGTTTCGAGAAAGTCGGACTATACTCCTTTCAGCTCTTCTACATACCGCCCTTGCAAGATGAAGAAATGAGGAAGCCAGGTGGCCACCGGGTAATACAAAATTCTTCAATGGTTTGAGTGGTTCCGAATATTTCTTTATCATTTCCTCTAGCTCTTTGATCTTTTCAGTGTTAAAGTTTAACTCGAACCCTGCAATTTCAGATGAAATAGTGAATATGTCGTTCTGAATTTTCTCAACATCTTGCCTTATTTCTGGAAAAAGTGATGATACAATACCAAGCGAGGAATTTAACTCGTCTAAATCCCCTAAGGCGTTAACAATATCCTCGTCCTTCCACACCTCTCCTACGGAAGGTACTTTAGTCCTTCCGCTGTCCCCAGTCCCAGTATACCACATTTCACTTAACATCGTTATTTAGCTTTAATTAGCTTTACTTAGAGTTATACCAAGTGAGAAAGCTTTTACCGATAATTACGGTAATTTTGGTCTGGAGTTCCGCATATCCCCTAATAAAGATAGCACTCGATTACGTTTCCCCGATAGTACTAGCGGTCATTAGGCTAGTTACTGGGGGAATTATCCTTACAGTCTATGGTAGAGGTCTCTCTTATGGTAAAAAGGAAATGATAGGTGGGCTGATTAATGTAGCACTCTTCATGCTTTTTCTTAACTTTGGCGTAATGCTTTCAGTAAATCCAGCTCTGTCTGCAACCCTTATATATACTCAACCGATTTTCTTAGTCATATTAAGCGCCATCTTTCTGAGTAAGAAACCTTCAGTACTTCAACTTCTCGGGGTAACTATTGCAATTTCAGGGGCAATTTACTCAGCTGGGATAACTGGGTTTAACCTGGGAAGTATAATATCACTCATAGGCGGTCTTATGTGGGCAATAGGAACGTTATATTACCAAGTGTTTCTGATAGAGAAGGACGTTATTAAACTAAACTCTTTTATGGCGTTGTTTTCAGCCTTATTCTTGCTACCCTTTACTCCGATTAACTTTTACTTTAAGTTCACTATATCCGGAATTTTAGTCGCGGTAATAATCGGCATTATAGCCCAAGCAATAGGCTTCATAGCGTGGTTTAACTCTATAAAGCAATTGGGCTCTTTTTTATCAAGTTCGCTCTCCTTACTTGTGCCGGCTATGTCCTATCTATTTTCGTTTATAATGCTAGACGAAGTCCCGACATTTCAGCAACTATTAGGCTCTGCAATAGTACTGTTGGGAGTATTTCTGACTATAATCTCGCAGAAAATCAGTAGAGCACTTCCACGGTAATTAGACTTTACTCCCCGGTTTTAGGATTTCGCCGTGAGGTATCTGGGTCTCTGGGGAGATCAACGCTCCAAATTTACTAATCCTTCCTCTTATCACGGTTGCAGGGTAGCTAGAAGTAATTACATTTGCTCCGACTTTAGCTTTCCTACCTACTATAGTAGATGACAAATAACTCTTGGATCCTACTTCAGCATAAGGTTGGATTGAGCTCCTTGCTATTTCACAGTAAGCCCCTATTATGGCGTTATTCTCTACGGAAGAATAGTCCCTAATTAATGAATAAGTCCCTATGTATGCGTTTCTTCCGATATATGCCGGTCCCTTGATGACAGCATAATCGTCTATGACAGCATAATCGTCTATGATTACTTTCTTACCAATTATCGCCGTCTTAGAGATTTCGCTGTTATCGGAAATCCTAGTTTTCTCCCTCCTTAACATCATCTCGATTCCGTTAATAATATCTTCAGGATAGCCAACGTCCAACCACTCCTCACTCCATATAAAGTACTTCAGTTTGTTCCCTTTGGACTGTAAATACGTCAAAAAGTCCGCTATTTCTTCATTTTTCACTACGTAAACTCCGCCAAGAGCTAAAGTAGAACCCTCCTTAGTTATCTCGATTCCTTTATCTGTCAACCTCACTAAACCATATGTCTGTAACCCCTCACTTATAGGAATTAACGGTACTACTACTTCGGCACCAGAAGTCAGATAAGCGTTAATTAAGCTAACGTAAAACTCCTCAGGGGCTACGATATCTCCGAAAGCTATAATGACATTATCACTACTGACTTTCTCCATTCCGTCCTTTATAGCCCCGTTAATTCCATCTCTTTTTTGGATAACGATGTCGATGCTGATCTCCTTCTCGTTCTGTAATTCCTCCTCAAGTCTCTTTCCCCCCTTCTGCGACGTAACAATTATGAAGTCTTTTACACCTGCTTTTTTTAAACCTTGAATAGAATAAGAGATTAGCATTCTACCGAGTAAGCTTATTGTCTCCTTCTGTTCTTTGTCTGAATAGGGGCTTAAACCCTCTCCTTTGCCCCCCGCAAGGATAATAGCTTCCATACTGTGATATCTAATTGGGGAATTAATAATAATGATTGTAGAAGCGGAGGTACCCCTCAAGCTAACACTGTTTGGAGAACACGCTGTAGTATACGGAAAGCCAGCGATAGCATATACGGTGTCTGAAAGCATTAAAGTCAGAGTGAGGGAAAGCGAGAAATTTTACGTCTCGTCTCAGAACTTACAGATAAAAGGTGTCAGGGTAGATCTACATGAGTTTAAAATAGAGAATGACAATGTGAGAAAACTTATCGCTTATGTCACAGAAGTTATTAACTATTTCAATGAGCATTACGGTTATAAGGACGGGAAAAAAGCCGCGATTGAAATAGAATCAAATGTAGAACCTTCGATAGGACTAGGCACTAGTGCAGCAGTGGTAGTAGGTACTGTTGCAGCCTACTCCAGGTTTTTAGGATTAGAGTTACAAAAACAAGAAGTAGCCAAAATCTCTCATGAAGTAGAGTTAAGGGTTCAAGGAATTGCCAGTATTATGGACACCCATACAGAAACGTACGGAGGGTTCGTTTTCATTAAGGAGGGAAAAGTAGAGAAATTGGAAGTTCCTCCTTCGATCACCTTCTCTGCGGGTTATTTTAGGCGCATTATGACCACAGCCGAGATGCTTCGTAATGTGAGGAGTTTGAAAGAAAAAAATCCTTCCTTGTTTACGACTCTGCTGGACAGTATTGAAAAGGTCACTGTAGAAGCTAGAACTGCTCTTACCTCAGGAGATGCGGACAAAGTAGGGGAATTAATGTACGTAAATCACGGTTTCCTATTTTCTTTGGGGATCACAGTTCCGGTGTTGGATCAGTTTGTCTCAATGGCTAGGGCTTCAGGAGTTAAAGGGTGTAAAGTCAGCGGCGGCGGAGGAGGTGGTGCAGTCATCTGTACAAAAGATCAAAGGGCAGAATTGCTACTTAACGCGTTGGGAGGTAAAACCATAAACGCTAACCCTACGTTCCAAGGTGTTACGGTAAAGTTAATTTAGTGAGACCGACTCAAAAATAAATTATGTGTGGCATAATAGGTATTATTTCATCAAAGGAGAGCAAAAAACTCTCCGAGATCACAATTTCGGCACTTAAGAGGCTCGAATACAGAGGGTATGATAGCGTAGGAGTCGCTTCATTGGGCAGTAAAGGAATTGAAGTGAGGAAAGCTAAAGGTACTGTGGAGCAGGTCACTTTAAAGAAAAAAATACCTGAAATGTCTGGCTATATATTTCTGGGTCATACAAGGTGGGCTACACACGGGGCTCCGACCGACTATAACGCTCACCCTCATACAGATTGTTCCGGAAGGATAGCGGTAATACATAATGGGACAATAAAGAACTTTAAAGAGCTAAGGGCAGAGCTAGAGTCTTTAGGGCATAAGTTCAGCAGCGAGACGGACACTGAAGTTATACCTCATTTGATAGAGGAGTTTATAAAGAGGGGTATGGACTCTTTTACGGCATTTAAGTCTGCGATAAAATCGTTAGATGGTAGTTACGCTGTTTTAGCGATAATCGACGGTGAAAAAAGGATCTTCTTTGCTAAGAGGGATAACCCCTTAGTTATAGGACTGGGAGAAGGGGAGAACTATATTGCGAGTGATATACCGGCATTTCTCCCTTACACAAAAAGGATTCTAGTAATATCTGACGGTGAGATCGGGTTCCTGACGAACACAAACGTTTACATTGAAGAACTGAACGGTAACGTAGTAGACGTACATAAGAGGATAAGGATAGTAGATTGGGACGTCGAGACGGCATCAAAAGAAGGCTATGCCCACTTCATGATAAAGGAGATACACGAGTCACCTAAAGCGGTTAGGGACACGATCTCCAGTCTTATGTCTGACTTGGACGTAGTAGAAAAGATATGTGAAGAAATAAGGCAAGCAGAGAGGGTGATTATAACGGGAGCTGGGACCAGTTATCATGCAGGTTTATATTTTTCCTTACTCTTGACCAGAGAAGGGATAACTTCTATTCCGCTTATTGCCTCAGAATACTATAACGTAAAGGGAAAGAAAGGAGACCTAATTATCGCAATAAGTCAGAGCGGAGAGACGATAGACGTATTACAGGCTATACGTAAATTGAAGAGTGAAGGGGCTAAAGTAGTCTCCATAACAAATGTCATTGAGAGTGCTATAGCTAGAGAGAGTGATTACAAGATCTACATGAGGGCTGGACCGGAAATAGGTGTAGCTGCTACCAAGACTTTTACTACTCAAGTTGCATCCCTCCTTTTCCTTTACTCTTACACTTTTGGAAAGGATTGGAAAGCATTAAAGGACGCAGATAAGGAAGTAGAACAAGCTATTAATGCGACAGAAGGTTTTGCCAAAAGGGTTGGTGAAGAACTGGCAAAGAAACAGAACATATACTATTTGGGGAGGGGTCTTTCACTACCGCTAGCTATGGAAGGAGCATTAAAAATTAAAGAGGTATCTTACGTCCACGCTGAATCGTACCCAGCTGGGGAGAGTAAACATGGACCTATTTCCCTAGTAGAGAACGGGTTCCCAGTAGTGTTTATAAACGACGGCGAAATGCCTGAATTACTGAAAAACAACGTTATGGAGATGAAGGCTAGAGGAGGGAAAATTTACGTGATCAGTGCCAATAGAAAAGTAGGGGAGGCAGACCTTGAAATATTCCTTAACTCAAAGTTCCCCGCGTTATCCATATCCCCCGTAATTCAGTTGATAGCCTATTATGCAGCTGTTAGCAAAGGTCTGGATCCCGATAAGCCCAGGAATTTGGCTAAAACAGTTACTGTAGAGTAATGTATCTTTTGTTCCTTTTACTTAAAGTAAGGGGTAGGAAAGAGGGTAGAAGTAGTTGGTCTTGTGCTATAATCTCCTTTTGTAGTTCCTCCAAGGAGTAACTTCTCTGTTCATTCCCCTTTCTCACTTTAACCGTTAGGGAACCGGTCTTGACTTCTCTTTCTCCGAGAAGGACTAGGTAGGGGATCCACTCCTTACCTGCTCTCGCTATTTTAGTACCGAGACCTTCATCTAAGTCATCTACATCCACTCTTACCTTCATCTGTTTAGCTATTTTTATTGCATCTTCTATGAAATCTTTCCTTACGGGGATTATCCTAACCTGAATGGGGGAAAGCCAAAGAGGTAGAGTAGGAGGATTATCTCTGGAGGCAGTTAATAGATAATAGTAAGTGAGAATGTTCACGTTTATTACGTGACTCTTGTCCGTCTTAGTCTTTATAACGTAGGTGTTTTTAGAATCGGAGAAGGACTCAGGAATACCGTCTAAATCCCCTTTCACTTTCACTCTAATTAAGGGTTCTTCATTTACACAAGGCAACCTCCTCCCCGAGGGAATGCTATAAGATATAACCACTTCTCCATTTTCCGGTTCTCCCTCACCTTCTATTACGGAATCGGGTTTAACTTGATGTTTTATATATTCTACCACAGCCCTTCTCATGAAAGATGCATGAGGAGAATTAGGGAAGCCGAACTTCTCGCAAATCTTAAGCTCCTCACTCTTCTGATAATTGGTCTCATCAGCCCTTATCCTCTTCGAAAGTTCGCTTAAGGGGTGACCGTAACAGTCTATCATAAATTGCTTATACCAGCCGAAAGGAGTTCTATAGACTTCTACGTTAACTGCTTTCGACAATTTCTCTTCAAAGCCCTTCAGGACTTGGACGGCTAATGTGGGTTTCTCCAGGTTATCGGAAAGGTGAGCATAAGGATATATGACTACAGAGCTAGCCTTAACGTCATTCAATACTCTAACTACTTCGTTAACAGCCTTTTCTACGGTCTTATCGTCATCCCCTTTTTCTACTGTTGTAAAGACCACTAAAGTGTTGTCCTTTTGTAAAGATGTTAAGTTAGGTTCTTCGGGTTCCTTTACGGCTTTTTCTTTAACGGAAAACGAGAACTTAGACGCGTGGATTAACAAAAGGATCATAGCTTAATCTCCTTACCGTTTTCAGCAATTTCCACATATATTCCTAACTCTCTCTTAACCTCTTCTGCTAACCTAGAGGAGCTCGAAGGATCGCCATGGACTAAAACGACTTTTTCCAAACTACTTGCTGCCTTAATTATTTGCTTTAACTGATCCTTCCCAGCGTGGCTTGAAAAGTCAAATAATTGAAACCTCGCCTTTAACATGGGCGAGTACTCATCGAACTTGCCCGTCTCCAGAAGTCTTCTACCTGGAGTATTTTCCGCCTGGTAGCTAACTAGAAACACCCCGTTCTTAGGGTTATCTGCGACCTTCTTAAAGTAGTACACTGCAGGGCCTCCTTTCAGCATCCCCGCACTGCTAACTATTACGCCTTCTCCTCTTGATGCTTTGTTCCTGCTCCCCCAACCTTCGACGTATTTGAAATTGTCATAAGCCCTCTTCAACGCCGGGTAGTTGTTTATGAATTCGGGGTTCTGGATCATTAACTCGGTTATCTCTTTTACCATACCGTCGTAGAACACGGGATACTCGATCTTTCTGTCAGCCAAAACTGATAGAATCTCTTGACTTCTCGATAGGCTGAAAGCAGGAACTAAGACAGTCCCACCTTCCTCTAGGACTTCCTTAGTAGCTTCGTAGAACTCCTCCTCAACGACTTTTCTATCGGGGTGATTGAACCTACCGTAAGTACTCTCCATCACCAATACGTTAACGTCTTTGAGAAACTCAAGATCAGCTGGGCTTACTAAATGGGTGTTAGTCAAGTTAATGTCTCCCGTGTAGGCTATGGTCTGTTTTTCTGTCTTAACCTTAATTATAGCACTGCCTGGAATGTGCCCCGCATTTCCGAGTTCTACTTTAAAAGAATCGACTTCGAACTCCTTATAGTAGTCTACGCTCCTGAAGTTATCCATAGTCCTCTTTACTTCTACCCATTCAAAGGGAAGTTTAGCCCCTGAAAGCTTCAGAAAGTCCTTCAACATAATTTCTGTTATCAACCTGGTTATCCTAGTGCCATAAACGGGATAATTTCCAGAAATCTGATACAAAGGCAAAGCTCCTACGTGGTCTAAATGGGAGTGAGAGACTATGAAACCCTTTATCTTACTTGGAGTGTCTTGTAAAGGTAGGTTAGGGTTGTCGTTGGGGTCAAAGTTAACGCCGTAGTCTAAAACAATTGCAGAATCCCCTCTATCGATTTCAATAGCAGCCCTTCCTACTTCTTTTCCTCCGCCAAGTATTTTTATCGTATAGTTACTCATTATGCATTAATCTTTAACCGCCAAGCTATTAAGTTTGTTTTACTGAAGTTTATATGTGAAAGTAAAACCTAATCAATTCAAAAACTTAGAGAGAATGTTAGGGATAAAGACAGAACAAATAGACGCTGTGAGAGTAATTATTGAGCTACAAGATAAAACGTTGGTAATTGAAAACCCGTCAGTTCTTAAAATGACACAACAAGGACAGGAGATATACACAGTCATAGGAAGTGCTAAGGAACAAGTTAAGGAACAGAAAATAGAAATCAGGGACGAGGACGTGAAATTTGTGATGGAACAGACGGGTAAGAGTGAAGCTGAAGTTAGACAAGCGTTACAAAAGACTAACGGTGATATAGCGCAGGCTATATTACTTTTAACCAGCGGAGAGGGAAAAGGTAGTACGTGATCGATTACTTTTCATAATCTACGGTTTTGTGACATAATTAAACGGATTTTATACCTCTTTTCTGCTTACATCTAATGTGAAAAACCATAAAGTGAAATAATTACAGCATGAGCGGTCTATATAAGGGTGTTTTAACTTATTTTTATGTCAATTATTCATGAGGTCTAAAGTAATGATTGCATACTGAGATGGTAATTTTCAGGCAAACGGATTTTGATAGCTAGTTTAATTCGTGGAGGTCAAGGGACCTACGGAGTGGACCGGCCGGGATTTGAACCCGGGACCTCTCGGTTGCAAGCCGAGCACTCTTCCAGGCTGAGCTACCGGCCCACTTTAACTTGTAACATTTAGTTAGTGGATTTAAGTTTTTCCTCAGGAAATTGTGATAAAGGTAAACGTAAAGGTGCCTGGCATACCATGTTTATTTAACATATACTTATTTTACCCTAATTTGTTCACAGTAATTGTGAAATGGGTTCCTTGAGATATTAGTATGATGTGGACCGGCCGGGATTTGAACCCGGGACCTCTCGGTTGCGAGCCGAGCACTCTTCCAGGCTGAGCTACCGGCCCACTTCTACTATAAATTACGCTTTAAGTAATTAAAAAGTCAGCACCCCTAAAATCACAATATATAAGGTTCTGGGCCCGCCGGGACTTGAACCCGGGACCACGGCGACCCGAACGCCGCATCCTAGTCCAAGCTAGACCACGGGCCCAATAAGAATATTTCCTCTTCACTTATAGCTTTTACTATGGATTATCTAATTGAAACACTTGCAAAAAGGATCGCCGGGGATATAAGCTGGAGTGAATCCCCTGGCGCGTCCATGAGAAAGTGGAGGGAGGCTTTTAACATCTCTCAAGGGGAACTAGCCAGGTATATGGGGATATCCCAATCAGTTATAGCCGATTATGAAAGAGGAAGAAGGAAGCCTGGTATAGACTTTTTAAGGAAATTTGTTAAGGGACTCATAGATATAGATGCCGAAAGGGGGTACAGAGTAATTAACGAATTGATCAAAGGTTACGCACTTATGTTACCCTTTATAGACGACATGGGCGATTTCCAATCACCGGTTGGTGTAGATGATATAGCCACAGCCTTAGATGGTATAATACCAAATTCATTTATTCCGGAAACAAAGGTTTACGGCTGGGTTATTACGGACAGTATAAGGGCTATAACGAGCCTTAAAGGTCTCGAGTTTTATCAACTCCTTAATTTCATGCTGGGTAGAGTGGTAGTGTTCACCAACGTGAGTTCAGGGAGGTCCCCCCTTATAGCCTTAAAGATCGCCCCTATAAAACCCTCAATTATTGTATTACATAGACCGGTGAAATTAGATCCCTTAGCTCTTCTCTTAGCTGAGAAAGATGGTATAACTCTAATAATATCTATATTAAAAGATCCTAAAGAAATAAGAGAGAGGTTAAGAAGTATATAACTACTACATATACTAAACTAAAATAGTAATTTTTTGTTGTTGTCGTTATTTGTCTTTAATTAAAACGAATAAAAGAAAAAGAAAGAAGGAAGAAAAATAGTTATATAATAATAGTTTTATAATATTTAATTTAAGGAAAAAATCTTTTTATTTTCTTAGAATTACTATTGCAACTACTGCTGCTATCACTATTATTACCACGATTATCAAGATAGGTACAAAGCTGGGCGAGGACGACGTTGTTGAAGTAGGTGAGACTGAAACAGATGGGCTCGTTGATGTCGTAGTCGAGGTGGTATTAGATTGTGTAGTAGTGCTAGTAGTCGAGGTGGTTGTTGTAGTAGAATGTGAGGTGGTTGTTGTAGTTGAAGACGTAGCAGTCGTTGTAGTTGAAGACGTAGAAGTCGATGGAGTAGGTGAAGACATAACAATAGGTATAACCTTAATCTCTATTTCCGTAGTGTTTGATGCCCCGTTACTGCTAGCCTCTAACTTTAAGGTATAGGTATTGTTATTTATGAAGTTGTAAGTTATTGTATACAAACCGTTTTTCATAATAACCGGGATCTCAACATTGTTTAGGGTCGCATTTACAGAAACGTTATACGGACTGTTGGTCATAATTTTAAAACTTAAGTTTAAAGTAGCCCCCTCGTAGATACTTAGTATAGATGAAGGAGTTATAGGTACGGTAGTTCCGTTATTGAGTTTCTCAGAGAGTTGAGTTATGCTAAAGCTCAAATATATTGGAGTTAGGTATATCTTTACAGTCTCGTTTTGGCTGAAGGCTATTACGGTAGAATTACTGATATAGCCGGGAGCACTTACTGTTGCGTTAATTTTAGTCCCTAGCGGTAAAGTAATAGACACTAAACCTTGCGGACTAGTAGTGTAACTACTAATAGGTTGTTTATTACTAATGTTATACAAGGTCACTTTTGCACCAGGTATAGGAACACCACTTGTCGATAGGACTTCAAGGTTCACGGTAGCTACAGATATAGGAGTGGATGGGTATCTTAATGTCACCATACCTTGAGGGGACTTTATCTGAATAATTGCTTTATAGAATTGCGGTAACTTCAGAGTTATCGATCCGTTAGAGAAAGCCCAAGGAAGGCTGACACCATACACCTCAGCACTATAGCTACCAAAGGGTGCTCCAGGTAAGGAATAACTTCCACCGCTGGTGTTAGTTATTGTATAAGTTTGAGTACCACTCGTAGTATATACAGTGATCGTATACATATTCTCTTCGTTGAACGGATAGTTGATTTGTAAATAAGTATATCCGCTTACATTCTGAACCTCTAATGTTACTCCGTTCTCTGAAATCAATGAAGGTGTAGATAATGTTGTGGGAATCCCGTAAGATACGTTGACTATGATGAGCCCGTACACATAAGCAGCAGGATAAGAAACGTTATTGGAAAAACCCTCATAACCACGGTACAAATAGATGTAGTAAAGACCTTGGGCTATATCCTGCGGTACTGCGAAGATAACACTACCTGTAGTTCCAGATGGAGAAGCCTGGCAGACAACGTCACCGTACCAGTTATTAGCTAGGTTTGACACAAAGTAGGCATATACTTGAGATAAGGAAGACAAGGAAGAAGTCATACTATAGTATACTTTATAGATATGTCCCGGTTGAGCGTTGAACACATAAACGTTGGCACTTCCGTTTAATGTCATCTCTCCATTAATAGCACTACTTACTTGAGTGACATTTACGTAGAAAGTTTCGCCGTTAGCTTGAATTTCATGAAGGCCAGTATTCAAGTTCAGATTGAGCACCTTGTACGAATAAGGTTGTAATGTTACAGTGGTATATAGTGAGGAATCTAAGTATACCGGAACTTGTGCTGGGGAGTCCCTACTGTTTATTAGTATTAGTGAGTAAGTCGCACTTCCGGTCGAAGTAGGCAAAACTATTTGCGGTGGGTTCATCCCTTGTGGGTTAACCTGAGTCCCTGGTAATACAGTTATACCGGCAGTTGAATAGCTAGACGTAGTCTGTGCTAATAAGAGTGGTATCTGTGAAAAAAGCATTAAAAGTGTTGGTATTAGTAGTATGACACTCAATAATAATCTTCTATTCATGTCAAATTAGATTAGACTAAAAAAGGTAAATAAGTTCTTTGGCAAAAGGTATTATCATCGATTTATTGTAACAAGGTAATATCATTTAAGTACTTAAGTTAAAAAGTCAAGCACTATATTTATGTCTAAATTTAAATCTAATTGGGATTATACTTTTTATAATACTATTAATGATTTAGGAATCAAGATATATCTAAGTGTATGTGGTGGTTTCCTATGTATTATAACTATTTTAAACTGTAATTTAAACTGTAACATTTTTTCGTAACTACTCGTTATTTTTAATTACTTCTAAATATCGTTATTGACAAGTTACGTTTATTACGTTTATATAGTATTACAAATAGTGTTACTGATGTTCCCCCTAACTGATGACGGTCACTGCTCACGAGGATGGGAGTGATAAAAGTGGATGGGTGGGTAGTGGTGTTTACCTCGATTAGCCCCAATGAGTTAAGGGTGAATGTGTGTGAGCCCTTGAGAGGGGTGCCCGTGGTGGAATTAGAAGTAATTAAAAGTAAGGAAAAGTTACACCACGGGTAAACACTTTATATACCGGAGACAAACATCGATATTATTTAATATATTAGAACTAAAATTAAATTTTTATTAACATAATACTGGTCTCAAGATAGATTTAAAAGCTATATTTTATAATTTAATCCACACGGTTAAAACTATAAAATGTGGTCTAAAATACCAAACTGTTAGGTGTATACAATCGTATAAAAGAATTTATAAATAGAGAGAACTTCATTCCCTTAGAAGTGATATGAATAGACTGTTAGGTCTAATCCTATCTACGTTATTTATAGCTTCAATTGTAATTGAGGCAAGTCCATTGTTAACAACTATAATACCGCAAGCAGCAGCAACACCTTTACCATCTGCTGGACAGATAGGTGCTGTATTCATATCTAGCCTCCAGAACCAGTCGATACAAGCAATTGCATTCATAGTAAATGTTTCAAACGTTAACTTAACTAAGATAAACTCTAACGAATACGATGCGATAACTAACTTGATATTAGCAATATCTAATAACATACAGATGTATTTTGAAGAAACTAATGCTCAGAATGGTCAAGCATATATTTCTCCTCAAGAAGTAACGTTACCTCAGAATCTACAGAGTCCAGCCGGCACTAAATACAACTACTCCGTTTATTACGATGCAGCGTCCAAGATAGTGTTCTTCCTAGTAGGTGTAGGGTACACTGGATTGAATGGAAAGGCCTCTGTAAATACTACTGAGTACATACCCGTAAACTACTTACAAGGTGTATTACCAAATGTTAGTCAAGCGTATGAATCCGATATATTCTATTACAACGCTAACACAAACAACGTAACTACGTTATCTTCAGCTAAAGTGAATAATATAACCACTAACCCATACAGTACTCTATATTATCCGTCAACCGGTAAGACCGTAGGTCAATCTACAGATACTATTGCTTATTATCTCGCACAAAACTTATCAAAACTGTCGTGTCTTCAAAATCTTGCAGGGAAGTATTCGACAGAGATTAGTGCTTATGCCACTTTACAAGCCACTACAATAGGTGGAACTACATTAGGTCCCTCCACTACTAGCCAAGTAATAATATTCGGTCCACTCGTATTCGCTACCTCACCATCACAAGCGGGATTCATTAATCCAACTCAAGCTGACGGTTATCTAGGTCCCGCACTAACTAGTGTATCAACCGTAAAGCCCGTGATATGGGGTAGAGCTTTAATTAACTTCACTTTAGTCGACGGTTTATTAGGAACTAAGAAAGCTGGTCAGTTTACATTCCAGTTAAACTACTCAGTACCAGGCCCAGTAACATTAAGTTTTGCCAGCATGGCATTTATAGCATCGATCGATAACTACCCCAGTACTTTCATGTTTAATGCGTATAACTTCTCTAACGGGTATCGTGAGTTCTTCGGTGTAATAACGTCCAGTGACGTTATTACAATAGATGGTATGAAAATTAATGCTTCTGGCGTCTTCAGCGTAAATGGAAAATCGTACTACTTATACTTACTAACATTGACACCAGTTAAGAACAATGGAAGTGTAGTAGAATATGTATCTAACTTGTACTTCCAGACCGCAATAGCTGGCAATACAACTCCAAGTACTACCTATGTAAAAGCATATGTCAATGGTACAAACAATACCAAAGGCTCCACATTACCGGTATACGCTTACTACATCCCCTATCCGAATAAGCTAACTCTGACCGGTACATTTAATGGTAAAACCTATACTGTAAATCTAGTAGAACCTACACAGCCAACTTTAAGCTATTACAGTGCTACAATCCAGTTATCTGCTACAGCTTATGAAGGACTTAAGGTAAGTGGTGTTACCTACTATCAAAGTGCAATATTATCCACCCCACCGTCTAGTATAGCCATAGAAGGAACATCTCAGATATCTGCAGTAGGTCACTTCACATCAACTGCGGCATCCGTAACGGCGACGCTGTTTAGTAACGCCACCTTAACCTTCAATAACGTACCAGCTGGAAACTACAGTTTTAATGGCTTAATATTAACTCCTGCATATCCCATTATAAACGGAACCACTGCAATGGGATACATGGTATCTGTATACTATCCAGGATTCACTTTTGGTGAGTATCCATTATATATAATAGGAACTCAAGAGCCCTTCACAGTTAAGACGTTACATGGTGGTTTGAACTTAGCTAAAATAGCTCAGTTACCATATTTCTACCTATTACTACAAGCTCCTAACGTTCCCGCTACAGCAACTGGTCAGTCTCCAATAACTCTCGAGTTCGAAGAACAACCTCAGTTTGCATATGTCGCATTAGTGGATTTTGGAATATGGACTAATGAGACCAGCGTAGTAGTAACAGCATACGATACTCAGAATAATGTACTATCGGCTAACCACGGATATTTCTACGGTATAATAATACCTCCAAGTATAAGTATTACTCAAGCACCGCCATCTACTGACTTCATCTGCAATAACTACGTCACAATGACCATATACGATCCTGATGCAATATTAGATCCAGGGTATGTAGGAGGAAGCTTCACTTATGCTATACCGACTAACGGTCTGAACTTTAGCAATAAAAGTGTCCCTGGCCCAGTGATATTCAGTTCTAGCACTATATACAATGTAACTGGAGAATTCGGAAAGAATAGCACATCAATCCCAACGGGAGTATATTATGCGCCAATGTCACAAGTAGCTCCATTTGATCCAACAACGGTAAATGCGTCTGTTAAGGGTGTTACTACTCCGTTATACAGTATTCCGAATTCAGAGGCTGATGCTATGGCATTATATTATCTACAATACTATGGTAGTAACAATCCGTTAGTAAACTACTACTTCCTACAGTCCAAGACTGTTAACAGTGGATATGGTAGCTATGCAGTTCCTATATATGGTATAGCCGGTCTTAACGTAACATCCATAATTGGTGGAAAGACAATGATGTACAATGTATTACCTGGTAATATGGCTACTGTAGGTTACATGTATCTATTACCACAAGCTGCTCCTCTGGGAACACCATTCCCAGGTGCTGCTGAACCCTATTACACAATCAATTTATATGTAAGGTATCAAGTAGACGGGTCTGTATTTGATGGTGCGACAGTTAATGGAACTTATGTAGGACAAGGCCCAGGTTTATACTTAGTAGTGCCTAACGGATCCTTCATAGGTAGCGGCTTTAAGTTTGTGTACGAAACCACAGACTATGCAGTATACCACGACTTACAGTACACTGGAACATACAAGGTATTAGCTACAATGCAAGTACCTCCAGTTAACTTAACATTCTACTTCAAGGGTAACATTATACCATTATATGCGCCCTCCGCAACTTTAGTATTGTACGAACCATACTATGGCTCTACATTACCAACATATTTAGCTCTAGGATCACTTAATACCACTACTGGTACTGTAGTAAGTGCGGAGTGGGTATCATCGTTATATGAGCTAGTAAACGTATACGCTACAGAACAACTACTAGGTGAGATGTTATCAATTAACGTAACCTATCATAACGGAAGTGTAGTAAGGATAGTCCCATCCTTCAGCAATTTGACAACACTGTTCGTATCCTTAGATGGACAAGAGCAGACGTATTGTAACGGTACCTTCTACTTCGAGATAAGCATTCCAGGTTTATTGAAGATATTGCACACAACGATCACTGCATTAAACGGTAGCAACTTGTCTATATCCTATCATGACTACATAACTGGTCAAACTAAGATAGCTACAGCAAAGATCATAGCTCTACAAGGTATTATGCCAATAGTTCCTCCGGAGCCTGGACTAGTAGAGTTCTTCATGACAGCATATCCATTCTACCCAACTCCAACATTTGCTCCACCATGGTTCATAGCTGAGATGGTATATAAGGAGCCGTTCTTGTCATTCGCTGACAAACAGTATGCAAGTAGCGCTGTGTCTTCAGAATTGTCTTTAGGAATAACTAACTTGACGATTGTCACCAACAATACTGTAGGACCTAAGTACAAGGCAATGATATACTACAACATGACTAGCGGACAGACTGTAGTAGTTAACGTATACGGACAGAAGACTAATATATCTGGTGATGTAATGCCGACGATACCTGAGACAGCTCCAGGTACTGGAATATTCAACGGTACATTACCGTTCACAATAGTACCTAATAGCACTGTTCCTGCACCAACAGTAAAGACAGCTAGCAACACTACCGTATACACTAACGGAAGCCTTGCAATAGTACTAGGTGGTAAACCATATGTACTAGGACCAGCTGGATACTTCCTATTACCTAGCGTACCATACAAGAACATATCAGTAGGATTCAATGCAGTAATATACTACACAGTATCTGACCCAGTAGAGAGCTATAGCGGAATGACCTATATGACTGCCTTGAACTTCACTCCGATAAGACTAGCACCATTCAACTATCCAAGTGGTATTATACCCGGTGCTAACAAGTTCACCTACTACTACAACGAATCATTAACCATAACGCCGACCGACCAAGTAGTAAAGATATATGTAACTAGCGTATTGCCATACCCGTTAGAGTTCTACATAGAAGCACTAGTGTATCCAGCTAGCGACTTTAATGCCACTACTGGAAAGATAATAAACCCAACAGAGATAGCCTATTACTCCTACTCACAAGTAGTAGCTAAGCCTTATCTATACTATGCTGCTACTCCATCAGCTGTAAAGAGCTTACTAGTATACGTGCAATTAAATGGTATATCTTCATTACCTGCAGGTAAGTACGTGATAATATTATTCGCAGTACCTTATGCTGGTGGACCTACCATCTCTGAATATCCAGTGTCGTTGTACTTTACTAACGTAAACATAACTACATAAAGTGGCGGGATTTTGAGTAAAAGTTAAAAATCCTTTTTTATTTATTTATTGAAAATTTCCGAGTTATGTATGGGTGGTGTAAAAGATGAAAAATCCTATATTAATAACTGGTATAATGTTGGTTTTAGTAGCAGTATCGATGGCTACGGTTTTTAATGCAGCCTACACTAGTAATGGTATAACTTTCTATTCTCCATCTACTAACGGACAAGTCTATCATTCTGGTCAGACGTTGTACCTTAATGCATCTGCAGGTTCTCAATATGCTAATCAGCCAGTAACAATAACTATAACAACTCCATCTGGTGTTAATGTTGACTTACCTCCAACTCAAACTAATGCTCAAGGATTTGTAATCGAAAACCTGGGAACTTTTGGACAAGGACAACTGTCAACACCTGGTACGTATACAATAGCTGTCTCGGTAGAGGCTCCAAGTCCTTTAGGAACTAAAACTGGAGTAATACAAGTTGTTTACGTTCCGGCTCAAGCCTCTGTTACAATAGAGGTACTAAATGGAGAAACTGGTGTTCCATTAAGTGGAGCTATGGTATATTTATATAACACAACAAATGGTATTCATAAGCTGATTACCGAAGGAACTACTGGAGCTTCTGGTACTGTAACTCTCTCGGTAATATCGTTCAATTTCACTCAGACATTCCAAGCAGTAGCGATGTATAGCGGGTTTGTAAATAACTCAGTAACTTTCTCTATCGTGGGTAACCAGAGTGTTACAGAAGTTATAAAACTCTATCCTGCTGTGCTTTCAATAATACCATTTATGGTAATGCAGAACGGAACAGTTGTTGACGCAAGTAATATTAATGCTCCTTTAACTAGCGTGGTTGTAACCCAAGGTATACCTGCGTCTATCATAGCTAAAGTAGAATTCGCTGGAATGCCAATTAGCAATGCTACTGTTCAGGCCTCTTCAGCATATCCTTCATTAGTAAAGGTGTTATCGGTATCTCCAATTACAAGTGGTACATATGCTGGTGACTATAACATAACTATAGAAGCCATGGTAGTTAACACTACTTCAGCACCCTATGAGGTTGTTTTAAGTATTAACGCGAGCTATATGTCCTTAACCCAATCCGTCTCAGTGTCGGTACAAGCCTACTATAACACATTAGCTTACTTACAACATTACATTGAGCTAATTCAAACAGAGATCAATTTACTGAACACAGATATCAAAACATTGAATACAAGTATAAACTCTCTAACTACTTCGTTATCCTCCTTAAACCAGAGCATAACTACAGTAACAAAAGAGGTTAATACCTTGAACCAAGAGTTAACCACTGCTAATCAGACAGCAAGTGGATTAAGCGGGACTGTGAATAGCCTAAAGACATCACTTAATACATTAGCCACTGAGTTATCGAGCCTAAATACTACCGTAAACCAGTTGAAATCTCAGGTAAACGGAATTCTACCCTTAGTATACGGAGGAATAATTGCAGGTGTACTTGGTTTAATAGTAGCAATAATAGCTATAGTCCTCGTCTATAGGAAGATAAGTTAAACTTTTTTTTAGACTTATTTTACGCTTTTTTAATTTTTCTAAATTCTTCCTTTTTAGGGTTTTATGTTTTAACGTTGTTTTTCATTCTATCTGAGTAAAATTTATTACAACGTTATTCGATTATCTAATTGCGGCCGTCGTCTAGTCTGGATTAGGACGCCGGCCTCCCAAGCCGGTAATCCCGGGTTCAAATCCCGGCGGCCGCATAGTGGGGGATCCACCATACCCCCATTGCCATTTTTCAATTTCAGATACGATTTGACTACGTTAATTAAAGAACCGACGTAACGCTCTTTAATCTCACCATTCACGTTCTCTTATCTGTAAACATAATACCGACCTTTTCTTTCGTGTAAAATATAGTTGCCGAATTTATAACGACGTTGTTTTTCCGTCATTTTCACGCTTCGTATTATAGTTGCCTATTCACGTTTAAAATCATTGGCAACCCGTCAATTTTTGCCGTGATTTGCGTAGAGTTGAAAGAAGACGGCAAAGATTCCTCATTTATGCGAAAAATTCAAAGCTACTTGAGGAATTCTTCGCTGACTAAACAATTCGTTATGCATATGTGTCAGTCCGTTTGAGTAGAACGAACGTACAGAAACGTAGGCATTTCATCTAATGTAAATGCATATGCTTCAATACGTTTTGGCACATCGCGATACACATGTATATGCGTCCATTCATTACGAGTTGATATGAGCGAGATATAGGGCGTAACATAAGCGAATAATAAGCGAGTAATAAGCGTAAAATAATACGCATTTCAACTATATGCATAATTCGCGGACTTTCATTATCGATATTTTGCTATACCCTCTTTTCACAAACTTTCTCTTCGGGTACTTTACTATCCACTCCTTTCACAAACTTTCGCGGTCAATGTTTTCCAATATTTTATTTTGCTCAATGCACCGCTCGTTTACTCTATGCACCGATTATGTTACTCATTGCTACGGATATTTTACTTTATGTTACTCTATGCACCGCATTTCATCAATATGATTTAATTGTGTGTTACTGCACCCCCAATTCCATTACTTTCTTTCATTTTAGATACGATTCGACTATGTCAGTTAAGGAACCAACGTAACACTCTTTATCTCACAGTTCACGTTATCTAGCTTAAAAACATAATAGAGTTCTTATAATCTTATTTAGAGATTTATTTTATCTATTGTTCCTAGCTTATATCATGTTTCTAGAAAAATAACGGATTTACCCTTTCGTTTCCCTTCATTTTAACTAAAATTAAAAAACTTTTAATAAAACGACGAAATCAACATCTTATCTAGGTAGTTTGTACTTTAAATAACTAAATACTTTTAATATTTTTTTAGCTCTTATCTATAATTTTTAAAACTTGAGTTTGAATTTCATAATATGGGACACAAATTTACGAGGATCAATACCTATTATGAGGAAATATGAAACCACAAAGTTTGATTCTATTCTTATAAACAAATATATAGTGATATTGAGCAAATTAATGTCAGCGACCTCTGTTGTTGATCGTAAAGGATTATCTTCCGTTGCCTAAACAGCTTGACGGAGAATTTTGGAACATAGAAAGGATAGAGCATATTAGAAAACTCGCCCTAACAGGGAAACCATATAAAATTTTTCCTGACTGGGGTAATTCACTCCGCATTTTAGATAGGGTTAGGTTTAAAAGTGAGAAATCTACGCTTCGAGAGAATCCGAGTTCTGACACCTCTACGGAAATAGCGGGAATATACATGTCAGCCCCCTTGTATTTGGGAGATATGTCTTATGGAGCGTTAAGCGGTAATCCTAATATAATAATAGCTAGGGCAGCTGATTATACTCAAACTTTAGCAGGTACTGGCGAAGGTGGGCTTCATCCTGAAGTCGCTAAGTATAAGAGGATATTTGTACAATGGGCTTCGGCAAGATTCGGAGTAGATTACGACGTTCTATCCCATGGGGCTGCTGTTGTAATAAAAATAGGCCAAGGAGCGAAGCCTGGGATAGGTGGGCACTTGCCCGGTAGTAAAGTTACCGAACCTATATCCATGACCAGAAGGATTCCAGTGGGTATTGACGCAATTTCTCCAGCTCCGCATCACGATATATATTCGATAGAAGATTTAGGACAGAGGATTGAAGCCCTTAAGGAAGCCACGGGTAAGCCTGTTTTCGTTAAAGTAGCGGCGACTAACTACATTCCCTATATAGTTTCAGGTGTTGCGAGGATGGGTGCTGACGGAGTAATAATAGATGGTCACGGTGCAGGTACAGGTGCTACACCCGTGGTAATAAGGGATAACGTAGGGATTCCAATAGAATTAGCAGTGTCTATAAGCGACCGCGTACTTAGGGAGCAGGGTATGAGGGATAAGTTTACAATAATTGCTGCAGGTAGGGTAGCTGATGCCACTGATGCGGCAAAATTGATCGCTTTGGGAGCAGATGTTGTTAGTATAGGTACTGGCGCCTTAATAGCGATGGGCTGTGTAATGGTCCATAAGTGTCATATTGGTTCGTGCCCTTCAGCCTTGACTAATAAGATAGACGGGACTAGGGAACTCGATATGGAGTTCGGCTTTAAGACTCTAAGTAATTATATTAGGGGCTTCACATTGGAGTTAGCTAACATACTCGAAAACCTAGGCCTTAACAGTCTGAAGGAATTAAAGAATAGGAGGGATTTATTAGTAGGTAAAGGGTTATCCAGGGAGACGCTTGAAGTCTTAGGAATAGAAGGTGAAGAGGAGGAGTTACCGCCGAAATTAGGTGAGCTTTGGAGCAAGAGGAGGAAAGTGTATCTTCACGAGTTGATAAACAAAGGTGAGCCCGTGATAACAAGCATGGGGAGTACTGCACCGCCAGATGTAGAAAAACCCGCTAGGATCGTTGACTGGCTGAGGTCAGATGGTGCTCAGGTGACCAGACCCTCAATAGATCCCTATAGAGAAGATATTGACACTAGCTTCTATCTGGCCCAAGGGAGGTTCTACATGTCTTTACCTATGATATTTGACGTTACTGATGCTCAGTCTGAAGTGAGGGAAGCTTTGAGTTGGGCTGCTCTAGCTCTAAGCTCTGGAGTTTTCTCATTGGAGACGGACATCAGATACTCAGAAGTTTCTATAACCTCTGATGGAAAAGGAGCTATAACGTGGAGTCAGGATTATAAACCTTTCACTTACGTGTATTTGCCTTCCTCTTCGGAGGCTATAGAAGAGGTAATGGAGTTGAAGGGTGTTCTAGGATTTATATTCGACGAGGATATAGGTAATGAAGATCTAGAAATAGTAATATCACAAGTTGATACTAAGCTCAAAGAGATGGGAGTAAGGAAGAAGTTTGACTTGATAGCGAAGTCCAGTAGGATAAGGGACTCTGGAGACGTATTTAAGTTTGTGGCGTTGGGAGCTGATAGTGTTATAATGACTCATAAGGTATTGGACGTAGCGATAGGTGAAGGTTCTAGGTCGGGATTAAAGGATAAGGCCTTTAATTTGATAGCAGGGTTTAAGAAGGAGATAGCACTGTTAGCTGGTGCTGCAGGCATATATAGTGTACAGTCCTCCCTAACTGGAAATAGGGAATTGTTGAGGGCCGTTAACCTGAACTCTTACGTATTGAAAAAACTGAGAGTTAAGGTGGCTGGTTCGTTATGATCCATCCATCAGGTTGTGGTGTTTTAGGCGTATTAAGGAAGAAAAACGCACCGAAGATTAAGGGCGAAGCGGTGGTAAGGGGAATAGAAAGAGTAAGATATAGGGGGAGTGATAGGGGCGCAGGCTTTGCAGTATTTGATAAGAGTTCTAATAATAAATATGTGGTTAAGGTGTTCTTTGAGAGGGATCCTTCCCAACTCGAATCCATATTCACGTCTCACGGAATTAAGGTAAAGTCCCGTGAGATCGAGTATATGGATGGGGACGTTTGTGATTGTAAATATGAGATAACGATTTCAGATTTGACTCAGTTAAGGAAGGCCTTTAGAAACATAAACGAGATAATGTGGAAACAAGGTAGGATGGGGAGGATATATAGTATAGGTTCGTCTTTAAAGGTTTATAAGGGGGTAGGATATCCCAGAGATGTAGCGATTACTTACAAGGTAGAAGAGTTAGAAGGAGACTTATGGTTAGCTCATACGAGACAACCTACGAACTCACCCGGTCATTATCCTTATTGGTCTCATCCCTTCTCGTCCTTTAACATAGCAATAGTTCACAATGGTGATGTAAGCTCGTTTGGTGCCAATTTAGAGTTCTTAATGGAGAGAGGATGGGAGGGGATGGTCGGTACTGATAGCGAGGTAATCGCTTTTCTCTTCGAGGAGCTGTTGAGCGAGGGGTTTTCTGTTGAAGAGGCTACGAGAATTTTAGTAAATCCCTCAAGGAGGTTTTCGGTGATAAACAAGGAGTTAGACTATTATTACCGTAACGCTAGGCTTGACGGTCCTTTCACTGCAGTAATAGGTTACGATTCCGGTGACGACCTTTATTTAATAGCCTTAGCGGATAGGTCTAAGTTCAGGCCTGCTATAATAGGTGAAGACGAGAGCTATTATTATGTTGCCAGTGAAGAAAACGAGATAAGGGAGATAAGTCCTAAGGCTAAGGTCTGGACTTTGAAGCCCGGCTCGTATTTCATTGCTTCTCTTAATAAAGGTGTAATAGAGTACGGGAGGGATGAAGAGGAGAGGAGTTCGTTCTCTCCTCCTCCTATATTTGTACCTGAGAAGTACGATATTGACGCTAAGAATGTTAACTATAATGAACTAAACAGATTGATCGCATCGGTGGTAAAGAATGAGGGCAAAAAAGAGGTAACTGTGGCTAATGTAATGGGTCACAGGTTTATAGGAATTAGCTTTAAGCGTTTGGGAATTAATGGAGTCAGGGTAAATTTATACGGAGTTGTAGGTAACTCTATGGCTAACTTAAACGAGGATAATGAGTTTTATGTTTATGGGAATGTAGCTGACGACTGTTGTGATACAATGCACGGAGGAAAGGTAGTTATATATGGTGATGCGAGGGACGTTTTGGCTCAAACTTTGCAGAACGGTAAAGTGTTTGTAAAGGGTAATGCTGGGAACAGAGTTGGAATCCAGATGCGTGAGTATAAGGACAGGAGACCTTACCTAGTGATCGGGGGTATGGTGGACGATTATCTCGGGGAGTATATGGCTGGCGGTGTAATAGTAGTTCTAGGGACTAACGTGAGGCGTGAGCCGGTAGGGAATTTCGTAGGAACTGGAATGGTTGGCGGTAGAATATACATAAGGGGTAAGGTTTCCCCGTCTAAAATAGGGTTACAACCACCTAAGGTCGAAGTAGTTAAGTTGTTAAAAGCACTATTACTAGAAAACCTAATCAATGAGGAAGAGTTCGAGTCTTTACGAGAACGTGAATATATAGAGGTAATGGACTTGCTTAAGGGAAAAGCTAAAGAGTACGCTAAGAGGTTGTTCGAAGAGAAAGTAGGAATACCTGAGTTTGAGCATAGAGAGCTTAGTGAGGCGGAGTATAAAGAGTTGTTACCCGTTTTGCAAGAGTTCTCAAAGGATATGGGTTCTGATTATACTGAAATATTAAAGGAGAAGTTTACGGTAGTAAAAGCTAGGGGTAGTAAATGATTTTTTTAATTTAAATAGGGTAATTTATTAAAAAATCCTCTAAATGTTTTTATTCTACATGTTAATGTTTATATAACATCTTTACGTATTAGTATTACGAGTTGTATTTTACTAGAGTGAAAGTTGTAGGTAATTCGGAAACTGCAGAGAAAATTAAGGAGGGGTTAGATGCTTTGGGATATTACGTGTTAAACAGAGGGGAGAATCTGAAAGTAGTGGTAGGACCTATTTCAAGGGCTGTAAAGTATGTTGATTCAAAACCTGTTATTTCAGTATCTGAAAACGGCGAATACGTAGTTCCTTTAACCAATATTGAAAGTGGTGTATCTTTTATCGCTTCAATTATATCAGATATTACAAACGGTACTTTAGTTCTGACATCTAAGACGTCTGAGATGGGTGTTTACAGTGTTCAGGAGTTTTCATGGATAAACGGGTTGTATTGGACTAGGAGAGGAATATTAAGGGATGTGAATAGGAAGCTGATAGAGAGGGGTAGGGTTTATGTATACTCTTCCGGAATAGATGGGTTGATACTTCCCGAGGGATATGAGAAGGCCGACTTTCCTTGTGACGCCGATATATTGGTAGGGGAGAACAGTTGTAAGGGGCTCACCCTAAAACCATATAAAGTTATAGTAGGTTTGAAGTTTATTCAACCTATCCCAATTGAGGTGATCCTTTACAGTATCAAGTTAACGTTAAAGTCAATTTATCTGAACGAAAAGAGAATTGATGTAATAGTGACGGGAGTAAGAAACAGAATGGTAGAGTCTCTAGCTAAGTTAATAGGTGCTGAAGTAGCTGTGATTGAAGGCGATACGTGTGAATCGTTGTTGTTAAATTACGGGGGTAAGGTTGTTTTAAAAGGTGTTAAGAGAGCTTTAGGTCTCGAAACTTGCTTAGGTGTATTGAAGTTATGAGAAAAGTGTATAATGAGATCCTTGATGAGTTTGTTTCCGTACCCGATAGGATTGAAAGAATTATAAGCCTCGATCCCGCAACTACAGAAGCACTGTTTATGATGGGGTTAGGAGATAAAATAATAGCTACTGATGCTTTCAGTTACAGACCTGAGGAAGCTAGAAAAAAGCCTAAGATCGGTAGCTATACTCATGTTAATGAGAATTTTCTTGAGGAGAATAAGCCAGATATTATTTTTACGACTACTGGTGCCCAAAAGGAGCTTACTAAGAGATTAATCAATAAGGGATATACTGTTTATCCGTTAGGTGTGACTAACTCGGTGTTCAGGATAATCACTAACGTAGAAATAATCTCGTTAGCAACTGGGGCTAAAGAAAGAGGTAGAGAACTCGCTGGATATTTACTTGATACTCTTGTTAGATACAAAAAGAGGAATGTTCAGAATAGAGTGAATGTTTATGTAGAGTTTGATCTAGGCGGTGTTATAACCCCAGGCTATCCTACTCATGTAAGTGACGCGATTAGTTTAGTAGGCGGCAAGAACATATTCGATGATAAGGACGAGGCTTATTTTACCCCTTGTGATGACGAGGTCTTGTCGAGAGATCCAGATTTGATAATATATGAACCGAAAAGGCTTACGGATTATGAAAAGGAGAGATTTCAAAGAAGGATGAGAGAAAGAGGTTTAGAAGAGTTAGTTAAGAAGAAGAAAGTGGTCTTCACTGTTGGTGACTTTTTAGCTCATCAGGGGCCTAGTTTCATTATTGATGGTATTAAATTCCTTTACGAATCGGTTAATGGATTTAAATGACCGGAAATTAAAGTGGAACTCTTTCCTCTATTTTCTTTTCTTCCCTCTTTCTGGGGTCTGTAATATTTTATCGAGTTTAGTTCCTAATCTCCCACTAAACATTATCTTTATTAAACCTATCCCAGCAATTACTACTCCTATAGCCATTATAAATTCGGTTGTCGTACCCGCTATTGAAGAATAGCTATCGAAGTTTGTCAACTCATATGCAGGTATGACAGCGTAATGAAAAGACACGTATTGAGATACCTGCGTGGGGTTGTTTACTGCAATTATATAATTACCTGGAGAAACTCTAGCGGCTATAAAACCGTTACTGTTGTTTAAGGCTAGAGTTAGGTTACTATAATATACAAAAATATTCACGTTCGTGTTATTAGTTACTACGTATATGGTATTATTTTCAGAGTTACTTGTTATGTTGATAACTTTTTCGGTGGTTACAGGGTTAATTTTCAGGTTTACAGTATGGTTAACAAGTTCGGTATCTAACTTGTGGTAATAGGGTATATAAAAAGGCATCAACAAGTTACCCGCCAGACCTATAACAAAGATCAAAATACCTATTAATACAAATGATAAGTTTTTGTTCATAGGATATCTTGTCCTATACTCAAAATTTAAATTCTTATTTAATTAATGTAAACCTATGACCGGTGTTTACGAAATCTGTTGAGGTATTAGATACTACACTAAGAGATGGAGCACAAACTGCAAATATCTCCTTTACTTTAAACGATAAAATAAGAATAGCCCTCTTATTAGACGAATTAGGCATAGATTACATAGAAGGGGGTTGGCCGGGTTCAAACCCTAAGGATGAGGAGTTCTTCAAGGAGATAAAGAAGTACAGTTTAACTAAAGCTAAGGTAGCGGCTTTCGGAAGTACGAGAAGAAAGGAATTCCCTGCGAAGGAAGATCCTAGCCTGAATGCCATAATCAAGTCTGATGTTGAAGTTGCTGTCCTCTTCGGAAAGTCCTGGACTCTCCACGTTACAGATGTACTAAAGATAGGTTTAAAGGAAAACCTGGACTTGGTGTACGACAGTATCAGTTACTTAAAATCTCACGGACTAAAGGTAATTTTCGACGCCGAGCACTTCTATCAAGGATATAAGGAAGATAAAGAGTACGCGTTGAGTGTGTTAAAGACCGCCGAAGATGCAGGAGCCGATGTACTTGTGTTAGCAGATACGAACGGAGGGAGTCTGCCTCACGAAGTTTATGCGATAACTGCCGACGTAGTTAAAAACGTGAAGACTAAAGTCGGCTTACACATGCATAATGACTCTGGTTGCGCAGTGGCTAACACCCTAATGGGTGTTCTTGCCGGGGCGAGACACGTTCAAGGTACTATAAACGGTATTGGGGAAAGGACTGGAAACGCCGATCTGATCCAAATAATTCCTAATCTGGCCTTAAAGATGGGTTTAGAGGTCTTGAGAGGAAAAGAAAGTTTGAAGAGGTTAAAAGAGGTATCACGTATAGTCTATGAGATTGCCGGATTGCATCCAAACCCGTATCAGCCTTACGTTGGTGATTTCGCCTTTACTCATAAGGCAGGAGTGCATGCGGACGCAGTGATGAAAGTGAGCAGAGCTTATGAGCATATAGACCCCTCGTTAGTAGGAAACACCAGAAGGTTTGTAATATCTGAAGTCTCAGGCTCATCTAACTTGATAACTTATCTAGAGAACGTCGGAATAAAAGTGAATAAGAAAGATCCCAGATTGAGGTCTGCCTTAGCAAAGATAAAAGAACTTGAAAACAAGGGATATAGTTTTGATCTAGCTCCTGCATCGGCGATCCTAATAGCGCTAAAAGAGTTAGGGTTATACCAACCTCTTATAAAAGTAGACTACTGGAAAGTCATTAACGAGAGGGAATTAGCAATAGCAGTTGTAAAAGTAAACGGACAATTAGAAGTAGCAGAGGGAGTAGGTCCCGTACATGCTGTAGATATAGCCATGAGAAAAGCATTGCAAAAAGTTTATCCTGAAATTGGTAAAGTTAAGCTGACGGATTATAGGGTTATACTCCCCGGAGAGATTAAAAATACAGAGAGTGTGGTAAGGGTCACCATCGAATTTACGGACAACGAGAAGACGTGGAGAACCGAGGGAGTATCTACCAGTGTGATCGAGGCTAGTGTAATGGCGTTAATTGAGGGCTTAGATTATTATTTGCAACTTAATAACAAGAAATTAAAAGTCCCTGAGGTTAATAATTAACAAATGGTTCACAGCTGGGATCCAGGTGGAGCTACTGAAAGTAGAAGTAAGCTATACATTTATTTCCGTTTCTTAAGGATAGAACAGACCTTTTTCAGTTTACCTATGGCATATTTAGGTGCTTTTGTAGCAATAAAGAAAATTCCCCCATTTTCAATACTACTCCTGATCTTTCTGTCGTTATTTTTCCTCAGGACCGCTGGAATGACTAATGATAACTTAGCTGATCGTGATATAGATGCTAGAAATCCGAGAACTAGGACAAGGCCTCTAGTTACGGGGAAGATAACAGTCAAGGAAGCTAAAATATTAATTGTGTTCTCGCTCTTGGGGTTTTTCGTGTCTGCTTACTTTGTAAACATTTACGCCTTCCTGCTCTCCCCCCTTGTAGCCGTAGTGGTAATGACATACCCTTATATGAAGAGATATACGGCGTTCGCAAACTATCACTTAGCTACTATTCAAGGGTTAGCTATATTCAGCGGTGCAGTAGCTTCTCTAGGGCTATACGTTCACTCCATTGTCTCACTCTTAGATGGGGTACCGTGGTTTTTTGTTCTATCTGCAATATTCTGGGCTGTAGGATTTGATTTATATAATCATATACCCGATGCGGAATTCGACAGAAGTATGGGTCTTCATAGTTTTGCTGTACTTTTAGGAAACAAGGCTCTGCCTTTTGCTGGTTTTAACCAGATATTGTCAGTAGTTTTGGCGTTTATTGGGGACGTTTTTTACGGCCTAGGATATATAGCCTATGTAGCTACTGTTTTACATGGACTAATAATGGCATACGCCTACTATCTCGCTGCTAGAGGGAATTTCGGGAAAGCTTTCTATTATAACATATACTCTTCGGTGGTTCTGGGATTGGGTATAATATTTGATGTAATGCTAATTTAATATCAGAATCGGTCAGGATCATCATTATTCAGGCAGGGGTTTGTTCATCACTGAAAAATAGAATGAAGTTTTACTAAAATAAAAATGATCAGTCTCGGGTTCCCATATCATTCAATCACTTGAGGGCGGGCGTCATCACGTGTATTTTTCCAATCCGCTACTGATACAATTCTTCCATCCGCTTTTTATTCCTTGCAGTATATAATTAACGTACTCGTGTGATGGCTCGAATTCTCCTTCTTCAGACGGAGACAAGTATGTATAAGCAAAGTAAACGTTGTTGTTTTCATCTTCAACTTTTACCACGTCTCGCATATACCTTATGAGGTGCTTTTCAGCTTTATCTAATGAGTTAAGCTCACTCTCTAACATGAGGTATATATAACCACATACTTTTCCTTTTTCTTCAGTCTTCAAATTTGCACAATAGCCCCATCTACAAGGTGTGTTAAATACTATCTTATAACCTCGGAGTATTGCTGGTATCTTTTTGAAAATCTTTGTGACACCTCTTTGTTTAAGTATCTCTTCGTTGGTGTTTTCAGCATATGCAAAATAATTTAATATTACTGGCATTCCTGCATATTTGGAATAGTCGCCATCCTCTATAACTTCTCTTCCTTCTATAGTTTGATTGTAAACATAAATGTTCACGTTGTCTAGACTGTATCTTCTTTTATAATCAAAGTATACTTTTATTTTCTCCCTTACATACAAGTCATCAGGACTTCCGTTAAAATCCTCAACTTGGTCGAGTATTCTGAGAGTTTCATCGGAGACCTCATAAACTTCTCCGTGGATTATTCCATCTCCTTTAACTACACCTGGGTAATTTCCAAGATCGTACATCTTAAAGCCTTCGGCAAACCCTAACCCCACAAACCTAGAGTTTCTTAAAAAATGATTTAGCTCAAAGCCGAATCTTAATGAACCATAAACGAACAAATACGGAATTCTACTCACCTCCAATGACATATTCCGCCCAAAGTTGTAGTTCAGTCTCGTCCAGTTTTCTCCTCCTACTTCCCTCAATTATCTCAGCTTTTACTATTTTTACTTTTCTAGTAACTTCATTCACTTCTCCCCTAATTTCGATGTATTTAGGCTCTGTATCCACGTTATCGAGACCGCTCGCGTCTGAAATACTAGGAGGGACGAAGGTAATTATCATAATCTTCTTTTCTATACCTTTATCGTCAGTTTCTATCAGTTCCTCTATCTGGTAATTAGGGTAAGAACGTAATTTCAGAATTTTATTAAGTTCAAGCTCTAACACGAGTATATTTCTTAACCCTTAGTTTTAAGTTCTCCATTCCTACTACTATCACTTCATCCCCCTCTGATATTGGTTCATCCGATATTGCTAGCCACCTTTCACCCTCAATTAAAATATAGCCTTCTTTTCCTGGTGAGATATCGTCTAATGCTTTACCTATCTTACCGGTATATGTATACAAGTTCCTTCCTCTTGTCTTCCAAACTACGTAAAAAATTCTATAAGATATGAAACCTACAATTGCTAGTGAGGGTATTGCGACGATTGGATCAGCGTACTGTCCCGTTAACACTAGGAGCAAGATCACAACGAGAATGAGAATTATGGGTATTGCAATATGGCTTACCATAATACTTAAATTAATAAGGGAAGTAATAAGTTTGTGAAACTTTTATCAATATTTTTGATAATTATTCTAATAGCACCTATAGCCTTAGCTTTAGAATTTCACTCTCAGTCTCAAATAGCTTACCCAGTTGGTATGTCATTTTTTCCTTTAACGTCGATATACTATACTGATGAAGTTGTAGGGGTTGTTAATATCACCTCGATGTATATAGGTAGTAGTTATTTCCCTAACGGACAATACTTCACAAACGGAAACGCGTCTTTGCAGCTAAACGCTATGGTAGATGGGTTGTATTGGGCACAAGACGTTGCTCTCTTTCATCAAGTTAATAATGGTACCTTTGACGTAACATTTGTCGTTAATGTATGGGACTTAAGCGGCCCCTTCACTACCAATATTAGCAGTGGGGTTGTATCTACTTATCAAGGACTAGGTGTTATCTGTTATCTAGGCCCTACTTTCAAGGTTAATACTCCCTTTTCCCTTGCACTCTTTATGACGGTTAACTCAACTTATTTAGACTTCGGGTACGCTTTAGGGAATAACGTGTCAATATATTATCGTGTACCTATAGGGGGTATGTTTCAGATAGGGGGTTTGTCGATCAGGGGAGTTCCGAACGATCTGGAGCTAGTGTTTGGAGGTCCTGGTGGGGGGAGTGTAGTGCAGATGTACGTCCATGGCACAGAGGAACTATATTATAAGACAGATAATAAACTTGAAATAGTTCCTCAAGCGTTCTCCGTAGGTCTCGATACGGCAGAAAGTGTAATTGGTATAAACTCCTCATCAAATTTAACAGACATATGTGCTCCTTATACAGAACTAAGTTACGGTAAGGGTAATGTAAAAGTATTATGGCCCGTTAAACCGCAACTGGAAGTTGAAAGTAATGGATCCAAAATTTTCGTAAAACTAAGTTATAATGGGAAACCTCTGGAGTGGCAAAAAATAGAGTTAGAAAAGTTCTCGTTCCCTTCAATTCTCACGACAGTTGGGACAAATATTACGAACTCAAGCGGGGTTGTAGAGTTTAACTATAACTCAAGTACTTATGTAATATATTTTGCAGGTAACTTTAGTTTAGCATCAACTTATTATGTTTCAGTTCCTTATATCTCTTCGCTTTCTTCAGTCTTAAAATCCACTTATGACGAGTTGACTAACTTCATAACTCATTATAATTTTAAGAAGACAATATCTTCATTTTTCGGTAATAAATCTGATACAGTTAAATATTCCGCACAAGTATCAATAAATTACATATTGTTGCTCTATATTCTAGCTTTTAGTATAGGAGTTGTTATATCAGCTATCCTACTAAAATTTAAGCACTGAATACATAATTTAGAGTATGAGTGCGTCATTAATAGGAGATATTATAGGGGTCATCTTCCTGCTAGTAATTGCTATTATACTTTTAACATTATCTCTTCGTGTTATTGCCGAATGGCAAAAAGCAGTGGTATTAAGGCTCGGCAGAGTATTAGGAGTTAAGGGACCAGGATTAATATTTCTAATACCATTTGTTGATAAGCCCATAGTAATAGACTTAAGAATAGTTAACGTTGACGTACCTCCTCAGACAATAGTTACAAAAGATAACGTTACGGTTACAATAGACGCTGTAGTGTATTACAAGGTAATAGATCCCTTAAAAGCCGTAACCTCTGTAAGTAACTATCAAACCGCTGTCTTGAATATATCTCAGACCTCTTTAAGGGATATAATAGGACAGATGGAACTAGACGAGATTTTAAGTAAGAGGGAAGAAATAAACAAGAAGCTTCAAGCTATTCTCGATGAAGTAACAGAAGGATGGGGTATAAAAGTAACGAATGTGACTGTTAGGGACATAAGGTTATCTCAAGAACTATTATCGGCTATGGCTGAACAAGCTAAGGCTGAGAGGCTTAGAAGGGCTAAGATAATTCTGAGTGAAGGAGAGAGACAAGCGGCATCTATATTATCTGAAGCCTCAACATTTTATCAGAATAATTCCGTAGCTTTACAATTAAGGTTCTTAGAGATGCTTTCAGACATTTCCCAAAGAGGTAATATGGTAATTGTAGTTCCAGCAGGTCAAGAACTCTATTCAACTCTATCGGTGTTAAAGACAAAGCCAAATACTTAGTCAGGTGGACTAGAAGATTTCACGGTTCAAAGGTGGTCTTCTCATCATCCTTGTGATGATTTTTAATTTTTACAAATGAAAATTTAAGTATGGATGAAAGAGCGGAGGTCTTAAAAAGGTTAAAAGAAGCTGTAGATATTTTTACCAATAACGAAAGGTCTTATCTATTAATCCCCGAAATACGTACAAATTTTGGTTATGCTTTGAGAGGGGCTAAAACTACAGAAGATGTAGCTGCGATTCCTGGTAGGCTCACTGTAGCTTTTAATAGGGTTATATACTGTTTACCTCCGGCATTTGGTGCTTCTGATCACATTGCTAGGGTTATAATAACGGCTATGAAACATGAGGAAGAAAAAAGGAGTGCAATAAACTTGAAGTATTACGAAGAAATAGTGAGGAATTTACCACAAGATGATACCTATATTTTTGATAGAAAACAAGAGCCCGAAGAAAGTAGAAAAATGGAGCATCACACTATGAACTTCATGGTAGAAATGGCTTACAAGAAGTTCGGAAAAATCCCTCAGTATATCGTTGACTTAGGAGACTTAGGAAAGGAGCCCACAATATATGTTATTGATAAAGACCCAGTGATAGTGGCTGAGAAGAGCCTGAAGCTTTTGAACTTTCTCAGTCCTTAAAAAGATCGTTTACGTTTTGTTTACATTTCTCCAAGATCTCGATAACTTGTTGCATTTTTTTCTCGTCTAGTTTTTTTCTGTGTTTGTATAGGATAAAACCTATTTCAAATAGTGAGTCCAAGATTTTCCTCTTCATAGGATTATCGTCTGCTAGTAATCCTTTTTCAGCTTTCATCTCCTCAAACTTTTTCCTTCCTTCTTCTGTTAAGATATATATCTTTTTTCCTTCTCTCTCTTCTACTTTAACTAAATTTAGTTTGATCAAAGTTTTCAGGACTGGATAGATAGAGCCAGGGCTTGGCTTATATATACCGTTTGTCTTCCCTTCTATGCTTTTTATAATTTCATAGACATACATGGGCTTTTCAGTGAGGGATGAAAGAACCATAAATCGTAATGCCCCTCTTTTCATACGCTCTATCGTTACTCTTTTCATACGCTATTACTTATTCCCTGATAAATTAAAAATAATTTTAGGCATACCCTAATTCTTAGTTTTCGTAAAAAAACTTTAAATCAAATTATTATGATTTATAAAATATGCAAAAAAGAGTCGTAATTGTAGGAGCCGGAAATGCTGGTTCTATAGTTGCAAACGAGTTGGTGAAAAAAATAGGGGATAAAGTTGAAATTACGGTAATAGAACCTTCAGATTATAGTCTTTATCAGCCCGGTATTGTGGACTTTGTAGTCGGTCACGAAAGGATTGAAAGCATAAAAAGAGAGGTTAGTAGTCTTCTAGATAAGAGAGTTAAAATAGTTAAAGACAAAGCTGCAAAAGTCTCCCCTGAAACTGGAAAGGTCGTTACTGAGAAGGGTAAGGAAATAGAGTTCGATTATT